>JBOGJY010000530.1:0-4344 GCA_050745325.1 Terriglobia bacterium | reverse complement strand
AGTTCCTTCGAGCCTCCTTGCCGAGCACGTCCTGCTCGATTGCGGAGAGGTGGGAGTTGTCGCTGAAGCATGGATCAATGAAAATCCAGTCGGATCACGACCGTGGGCTCCGTATGTCTTTGAAGTTACCAAGTACCTTCGTCCGGGCAGGAATCACATCAAAGTTCGGATTGCTAATTCGGCGGCCAACGGCCGCGCCGTCGGTGAATATCACCCTATCCTCAAAAACATTGATCGCGATGGCTGGTACGGCCCAGCTCGACTGGTTCCGTACATCGACCGTGAAATTTCCTGCCGCCGTGTTTGAGTGCGCACGGTTTCGGCGCACGTGAGAATTGGACCCCGGAAACTTCATCGGTGTGATCGAGGCATGGAAATTACATGCTTCCTTGACCCGACGTGATCCTGTTTTTAGATCCTGGCGACGGTTAAGGACGTTTTGCGTCCCCAGTTCAATTAAGGTCGAGCCCGCGCTCGATGCTTGCGCGCGGTCACATCATTCTCCCATTTGTGAGACAAATCGGTAGTTTCCCGAACCGACTTCGAATACGGCCTTGGCATCCTGCTCACGAATCCATCGAACCCCGGGAGCTTGCTTGCCGGGCCGGCCGCTTTCTGTGACGGACGTGGCAGCCATGGTCGGGATATATAAGGTCGCCACCGTGTTAACGGGTATGGCTACATTCCACATGAACTTTCCGTCTTCTCGCCGCCAGTCACTGACGATTTCTCCGTATGGAGACTGATGCGATGCTTTCACGAACTTCAAGTCGGCAACAGGAGTCGGGCGCATAATGATGTGCTGGAAGCCGGGCTTCGATGGGTCAGGTCGAATACCTGCCAGGTTCTCATAAAACCAAGTTACCAGATCCCCAACCAGCATCAGGTGATTCCGGGAATTCATTGCGGGATTGGCGGTGTTGCCATTCCAGAGCTCCCAGATCGTGGTGGCTCCCTGGCTGATCATATAGCCCCAACTCGGATAAGTCCTCTGCCTAGCAATCTCGTAGGCAAGCTCGGCGTGTCCGTTGTCTGAAAGTACCTGCATGAGCCACTGGCAGCCGATCAATCCGGACCCGATGCGCCCTTTGCTTTTCACCTTGATGTTGCGCACCAGCGCATCCACCAGCTTCTTTCTCCCGGATTCCGGTACCATTCCAAAGGCCAGCGGAAGAATGCTGGAAGTCTGGGAGCCGTTGCTGTATTCGCCGGTGGCGGAGTTAAGGTAAGTCCTGTTAAAGGCCGCTTTTGTCCTCACGGCCAGGTCAGCAAAATCCTTTGCA
Organism: Terriglobia bacterium; assembly: GCA_050745325.1. Classification (GTDB taxonomy): domain Bacteria; phylum Acidobacteriota; class Terriglobia; order UBA7540; family UBA7540; genus RH2-MAG17b. The sequence continues at coordinate 3,061 of JBOGJY010000530.1, read as the reverse complement.
TCCGCCTCTTTGTTGAGGAGCGACGCATTCCGGGCCATCAATCGCGACAAATAATAAAAATACGCTGTTCCGAGCACGGTACGGTCCGTCTGCCGCACCGGATCTTTGGAATGGATCAAGGTAAGTGATTCGGGGGGAACGCACCAGTCGCCGTAAGTATCCCGCGGCATGAGATCGTCCTTCATGTACGTGCGCATGTGGGCTATCCATCTCTTCATCCCTTCGTAATGCTGTTCAATCACGCGCACGTCGCCGTACTGTTCGTAAAGGTGTCCGGGAACAATAAAAAAACTGGCCGGCCAGGTTACATTATCGCTGTATAAAGGCCAATACGCCGGGCAGACGTCACTCACGCTTCCTTTCGGATTCTGCGAATCATCGATGTCTCCCACCCACTTCGTGTAAAAAGGGGCGACATCAAAAAGGTATGTCTCACCCCGGCTTTCGGCAGACCGATCACCCAACCAGCCTTGCCGCTCGTCGCGCTGCGGGCAGTCCGTCGGGATGCTTCGATAGTTGCCGCGCGTACCCCAGAGAACGTTCTTGTAAATCCTATTGATCAGAAGGTCCGAGGTAGCGAATTGGGCGTGCTCAGGAAGCGCATCATGGACAACACGCCCCTCAAGGGCCGCCAGAGTGGGCTCGCCGGGGAAGCCCTTTACTTCTACGTAACGAAAACCGTGATAGGTAAAACGCGGTTCAAAAACTTCGGTTCCCTGCCCCTTCAGTGTGTAAACATCCGTCGCCTGGGCTGAACGAAGGTTGTTCAGATAAAGAGTACCGTCGCGCCGAAGCGTTTCAGCATGGCGAAGTGAGACTTTTGTGCCTCTGGAGCCTGAGACGGTCAACCTGCACCAGCCAACCGTGTTCTGGCCCATGTCGAAGATGTATTGATTGGGCTTTGGCTGAGTTATCTTAACCGGCTTGAGAGTCCGCATGATCCGGATCGGAGCAATCATCTGGGCCGACAGAACTCCAGAAGGAGCATCGACCAGTTTTGCCTGCTGCCAGGCGGAATCATCAAAGCCGGGGCTGCTCCATCCGTCCATCTCCCTGGTGGCATCATAGACCTCCCCATCGTACACGCTGTTGGAACGAATAGGCCCGTCACTGGTGAGCTTCCAGCTCGCATCACTGACAATCCGCTCCATTCTACCGTCGTTATGTTCAACCTCTAGTTGGAGCAGTAGCTTAGGGTAGCCGAAGGTCCGCGTAGCCGTAGGCGCTTCGAGACGGGCCGCAAAAAAACGCCCGTTGCCCAGCATCACACCAAGCGTGTTCTCGCCCGGTTTCAGACCGTTCGTAACATCAAAGGCCATATAAAAGGCCCGCTTATCGTAATCGCTGAGTGCGGGAACCAGCACATCATCGCTGACCTTGCTTCCGTTCAGGTAAGCTTCAAAGAGACCCAGGCCCGATAGATAGAGCGTGGCGCTGCGTACTTTTCCTTCAATCTGAAAATCCTTGCGAAGCATCCGGGCCGGCAGCACACGATGCTCCGCCCAGCCTACATCTCCCCAGGGAGCCTTCCCATAACGGCCAATCACTTTGGCCGGCTTCCATCCGGAATCGTTAAAGCCAGTGCCAACCCATCCGTTAGCTTTCGATTGCGACACTCGCCACCGCTGATCCGTAGGGATGGCCACCAGTTCATCACCGACCAGTTCCATTTGAAGCGAGGCAATCATTCCGGAGGGGCTTTTGTCCGACCCCGTCACGGAGACAGCCATGACGTTGAGTCCAGTCTTCAGCAACTGGGTAACGTCGCGGGAGATGGGAGCATCGATGCCCTTTCCTGTTGCGACCTTCCTTCCATTGATGTAAAGCGTCGAACTGCCCGAGACTACCACAAACAGCATGGCGTCAACGACGGGATCCCGCCCTTGTGGAACCGTGAAGGCTCGCCGGAAGTATCGCTCGCCGGATTCAGCTTCTGATGACCATATCCAGTGGGCATGCATCAGTCCCTGCGGCTTGCCCTCGCCGCCGTTCAACCCGATCCACTTTCCTTTCCAATCCCCACTGCTGAGCAGTCCCATGGACCAGTAGCCCATTTCACTCCAGGACGACGGTGTTCGTGACTGGTCCCAGATGCGCACTTTCCACCACACCGACCTCCCTGAGGCCAGGGGCTTTCCGCTATAGGCTACCTGGGTAGACCTGCTCGATTCAACTTTCCCAGTGTCCCAGAGGTTACCTTGGTCGGATCGCAGCAACTCTTCGCTGCTGGCCGCCAGGACCTGGTAGGCGGACTGCATCTGCCCGCGGGCTTCCCGGGCCGTCGACTCCAGGACCCAGCTCAGTCTTGGCTCCAGAGCATCAATGCCGAGGGGTTCCTTGCGATACTCACAACGCAAATCAACGGGCCGAATCCCCCCCGGGCCTGTGGCATTGCTCTCCGCACCCCGGCCTCCCGGCGACGCAAGTCCGCTGAATACGGCCAGCCCGCCTCCTGCAAATGCGATCTCCTTTAGAAATCCGCGACGAGAGGTATAGCCTCGCTTTGCCATGGGATACTTCTCCATTCATCAGAAAATACGGAATCGGAGCCCGTGATCAGGGTAACTTTGCCTTTCAGCCAGCCTGGCGTCGGAGTAATTTGGGGCCGAAACGCACCGTATTGGACACGAAAACGTCGGCAGGCTTATCGTGACTCATTCTTTTCCCCTCCGATTTAGGGCGCTCCTATCTCAGGCAGCCACTCCGCGAGAGCCTTGGCATGCCGCTCAAGTTCAGCCGACTGGAAACTATCCAGGTGGAAGGCCGGCTCACGGCTGCAAGCGCTCGGAAAAATGCCACGCCTTACCAGCAGAAGTTTCTCGCAAGCGATTAGCATCTCTACCGACTGCATCATGAAGTTCAGCATTGGCAGGAGACGTTGGTGGAAAATCCTCCCTTCGTCGCCGCCCTGGCAAAGCAAGTTCCAAAAATGGACAAAAGCGCGGCCCAATGAAGCGCTTGGCGCACAACCAGCCACACCGCGCGCCACATCCTCGGGCAGGTGTAGACCCATAGATCCCACAATGGTCTTGGCCGAACCGCCCGAGGCCTGCTGCAAGGC
>JBOGJY010000529.1:0-28160 GCA_050745325.1 Terriglobia bacterium | reverse complement strand
TTTCCTCACTCGCATTCCTGACCATCCGCGGAGCAGAACCCGTCCGTGGGACCTCCATGTGATCTTTCAGGCGGACGCTCCGATGGAAGGGATGGCGATGGCGGATATCGACGGTGACGGCGTGATCGAAGTGGTGGGTGGCGGCCGCTGGTTCAAACACGAAGGGGGACTCAGGTTTTCAGCTCATATTATCGATGACAACCAGAAGTTTTCCCGGGCGGAGGCTGGCAAATTCATCAAGCATTCTTCTGGCGCTCAAGTGGTGTTTGATAGCGGTGACGGGTGCGGAGAATTGAATTGGTACGAACGCCGCGACGGTAAGACATGGGTTCCTCACAACCTTCTGGATGAAGAAGTGATTCACGGCCATACTCTTCGCGTGGCGGACATCGACGGCGATGGTAATCTCGATATCTTTTGCGCCGAAATGTCCAAATGGTGTAACTGGACGCGTACGGTTGACTACCCACGCGCCCGCCTCTGGATATTCTATGGTGACGGACGGGGCGCTTTTGAGAAAGTGACGATCGCACGTGGAGGGCATGGTACGCATGAGGCCCGGTTGGCGGATTTCAATGGCGATGGAAAGCTGGACATCATAGGAAAGCCATATATGGCAGGAGCCCCGGGTGTGGATATCTGGCTGAATCCGGGGCGTAGATAGGGGTTATACCGCAGGACAACAGAAGCCTTTTTGGAAAAAAGAAGTTAGCGTGATGGTTAGATTGAAATAAAAGTACCAAATGCGAAATAGACGTTTTCGCAACTTGCGGTGGCTAAGTAAGTTACGACGCTTTTGTATCTCCTAAAATGGCCCACGGAATGAGCGCCTTTTGGGGAAGTGGGCAGAGGCCTCAACCCAGATATAATGAATGAGTTAAAAAATTGTATTTCGCATTTGGTACTTTTGTGCCAATTTAACCACGTTCACTTGTTCCAATTTAACCAAGTATCGATCCAGGGTACGAACGGATATTCCGAACTTCTTGGCCACGATTGCCTTGGACTCGCCGTGGCCGAGCCGAGCGCGCAAGCGCCGGATTTCGCCGGGGTCAAGTTTTCGCGGACGCCCGCCGCGCTAGTTGCTAAGGGCGCTGCCCTCGCGCACTCCAAGCCCCTTCCGCCCAAAACGACAGTTTTTGTTGCGCGGATAGGGCGCAACAAAAATGCGTTTTGGTTCCCCGCGAAGGGCGTTCCGTTTGCTACCCCGCGTTCGCCACGCGGCAGAGGTGCAGCAGCGATGCACCCCAATAACCAACGGAGGAAAGGAACCGACCATGAAACTTGACATGCGCCACGTGGCGGGTTACATTGCGGGATGATAAAGAGTTTCCGCCACAAAGGAATGAAACGGCTTTTTGAGCAGGACGACCCGAGCGGCGTGAACCCGGAACACGTGGGGAAGCTGAAAAACATTCTGGCGACCCTTCACGCCGCGCCTACGGTCCGCCACATGGACTTGCCGGGATTCCGGCTCCATCCGCTCAAGGGCGCGTTAAAAGGCTTCTGGGCCGTGACGGTCCGGGCCAACTGGCGGGTGATTTTCCGCTTTGACCAAGACCCCGAGGACGTTAATTACGTCGATTATCACTAGACAGGGAGAACGACCCATGCCCATGAAAAACCCGCCGCACCCCGGCGCTGTCGTGTCGCAGGAGTGCATTGAGCCTTCGGGCCTGACCATCACCCAAGCAGCGGAAGCCCTTGGCGTGACGCGCAACACGCTTTCCGAACTGGTGAACGGCAAGCGCGGCATATCCCCCGAAATGGCCGTGAGATTATCGAAGGTTTTCGGCGGCACCGAGGACGGCTGGCTTGTTCAACAGGCGCAGTACGATCTTGCCCACGTCCGGCGCGATCGGCTCAAACTCAAGCGGCTGCAATTGGCTTAAGCACATTATGGCGGCATCCGTAGCTGTACCACTTCAGGGTTTTGACTTCACCTTGCTCGACTCTCACGGCTTCAAGGAAGACTCCGTTCGAGAGGAGATCATTCACCCCCTGTTAAGCGCCCTCGGCTATGCGGCGTCAGGCCCTAATCGTATCATTCGGAGCAAGGGACTTGAACACCCCTTTCTGACTGTTGGCTCCAAGAAGAAGCCCGTCACTCTCATCCCCGACTATCTACTGACGGTGGATGGAAATTTCACTTTCGTCCTCGACGCGAAGGCCCCAGATGATGAGATCAAAACTGGCCACAACGTCGAGCAGGTTTACAGCTATGCGGTCCACCCGGAAATCCGCGTCGAACTGTTCGCCCTGTGCAATGGACGAGAATTTATCCTGTTCGACGTTCATCAAAAGGAACCCCTTCTTTACGTCCATCTCAGCGAGATCGCGCACTACTGGGACGACTTCGTAAAATATCTCGCCCCGCTAAAAGCCGCGACCCAGTTGCCAAAGCGCTTGCGGAATGTCAGCGCGATCCCTAAGGCCGAGTTTGATTACCTCGCGCTCATCCCCCCTATCGAAATAACCGATTTTCAAAAACAAGCTGCAAAACGACACTTCGGCGTGCATGGCTACTTTACCAAGCAGGTCTGGAGTGTCGTCCAGCATTACATCAAGACGTTCACCCAGCCTGACGACACCATCCTTGACCCGTTCGGCGGCAGTGGCGTGACCCTTGTGGAAGCCCTCATGTTAGGTCGGAAGGGGATCCACATCGACATTAATCCGCTCTCTGAATTTATCGTCAAGAACCTCATCGAACCGCTTGACTTTGGAGCCCTTGGAGATGCATTCCGCCACGTCAAGACACAGTTTCAAAAGCACGCCCCCAAGACCGAGGGCGAGATCGAAAAAGCTCTCAAACGGTACCCCTATCCGAAGGGTGCCATCTTGCCTAAGAATTCCGACGTGCCGACCATCGAACAACTCTTTAGCAAGAAGCAACTCGCGCAGCTTGCCTAGCTGAAGTTCCTGATTAACAAAGAGAGTACAGATGTGCGAGCCTGCCTTATGCTCATGTTTTCCGGCCTCTTGAACAAAGTGAACCTCACGTATCACAGTTCCGAAGGCCGCACTGAAGGACGTGGCGACAGTTCGGTATTCAGGTACTACCGCTACCGCATCGCACCCAAGCCAGCCGAAGTAGATCTAATGAAATACTTCGAGTCGCGTTTTAAGAAAGTAACGGCCGGCAAGCGAGACCTCGCCGGGCTTATTAATGCAACCACTGTGCGAAACGCTCAAGTCCTTAAAGGAAGCGCGACGGACCTCTCCCGAATAGCAACCGAGAGCGTTGATTACATCTACACCGATCCACCATATGGCTCAAAAATTCCCTACCTCGATCTTTCGATTATGTGGAACGAGTGGCTTAATCTCCCCGTTCGCGCTGAGGACTACGCAAATGAGGCCATCGAAGGAGGCGAGGCCCACAAGACCAAGCAGGATTATTCCCATTTGCTCGCTCAGTCCATTGGGGAAATGGCGAGAGTTCTCAAATATGACAGGTGGATGAGCTTTGTCTTTGCCCATAAAGACCCCGCCTACTGGCATCTCATTATTGATGCGGCTGAATCCGTAGGCTTTGAGTATGCCGGGGCCGTGAAGCAGAACAACGGCCAGGCGAGCTTCAAGAAGCGGCAAAACCCTTTTACCGTCCTCTCAGGACAATTGATAATAAACTTCCGCAAGGTGCGAAACCCCAAGACCATAGGTAAGGTCGCGCTCGGCGCGCCGGTCATGGATTTAGTGATGGAAACCATTGAGTCCGTCATCGCCATGCACCACGGCGCTACGCTTGAACAAATCAACGACGAGCTGGTCATCCGGGGCTTAGAGCTTGGCTTTCTCGATATTCTCGCTAAGGAATACGCCGATCTCACGCCTCTCCTCGTTGCGTCATTCGAGTTCGACAACAACACCAAAACTTACAACCTTCGCAAAAACCGAAAGTTCAAGACCCACATCCCACTCGAATTACGCGTTCGGTATTTTGTTGTCTCCTACCTAAAACGGATGGAACATCAGAACCACAATCCCACTTTCGACGACATCATTCTCAACATCATGCCCCTACTGAAAAACGGCATCACACCTGAAAGGCAGACCATTTTGAACGTGCTGGAGAGTGTTGCCGAGCATGTCGGCGCAGATTGTTGGCGTCTCACCAAAAGCGGCCAGCAAGAATTAGAGTTTTTTTAGAACGGTATGGTTTGCCCCCCGCCAGTGTTCCACAAAGGGTAAGGTTTGCATCATTCTCGGAAGGCCCCGGATTCCGAAGCGGGTAGCCACGGCACCGGGTTTCTGCCGTGGGCTTTTGGGTGTATAAGATTGACCCGTGTCGCGCATCCACCGTTTGCTCACCACGGATCGAATCTTTTTTGTGACGATCAATCTTCGCCGCCGGTTGGCAGCGATTGAACGCCGAGTACGCCAAGCAGTTCGACGTCGAAATGCCCAAGTGGTGAGTTCATCCAGGAAGTTGGTAGCCACGGGACGATTTAGATCCCGTGGGTTCGAGAATTCAGGTAATCATCGAAAAGCCCACGGCACAAAAATCGTGCCGTGGCTACCCGCTTAGGTTGGTTTGACGCACTTGAAGTCGTACAGTTCCCGGTGCGCCATCCGGCCCACGCGCTGTCCTTGCCCGGCAAACTTTCAGGCGGTTGAACTCCTGCCGCCGAGAGTGACCGGATCAAGCTATCCCAGTCACGCCTTTGTATGTGCCTGGGCGGTCGACGCGTCCTCTGCGCTGTTCATGCGGATTTTCCTTTCTGAGCGACAGGTCCACTCTTGGCTTGCATTGACTTAACGAGATCGGCCGCTGACGCACCTTCGAGCGACAGACCATAGCCGACTTCCCGCACAATGCGCTCCTTCAGCGGGTGAATGAAGTGCACGCGCGTGTTGCGGCGCGTCACTTCCGGGGCCTTCAGGTACAGCGCGGCCAGTTCCTGCGCACGGCTGAGCGCCTTGCCGTTCGGCACGACCTCGGCAATCACTCCCCATTCATATGCCGTACGCGCCGGCAGGGGATGGGGGTTGAGCAGGAACGCCTCCGCCCGACCTGCTCCAGCTCGATAACTCCACGTCGTAAAGATTCCGTCACCGGGCACCACGCCCGCAGCGAAGTGCGCCACATCCTGGAAGGTCGCACCCTCGCCCGCCACAATCACATTGGCAAGTAGCGCATACTCGGAGTGCACATGGGCGCGTCCCTCGATCGCCGCGATCACCGGTACGCGGATGTTGGCTATGTTTTCCAGAACTTGAACGCCTTCGTCGTGAACCTGGCTCCAAACACCGGCATCGGCGACATTGCCGAAAGATGGCCAATCGACACCAGTAATGAACTCCCCGCCTGCTCCGGTCAGGATCACGATCTTGTTCCCTCGATCTTGCGAAATCCGGTAAAAGGCATCGACAACCTCGGTGTGAGCTTGCGCCGTGAAAGTCAGTGGCCCGCCGTTCGTGTGGAATTCGGCAACCAGCACACCGTTGGCGTCTCGCGTCAGCCTCAGGCTGCGGTAGGCGGTAAGGTAATCAAGTTGCAGCGTTTGCATAGGATTCTCCTCTCTGTGTCCCCCCTGACTGCGTTCATCCGAATATGTCATTGTGGGGTCAGCACATCGCACCTAGCGGGCCACAACGAGGCCGCCTGCGGCCCGAATGATCTCTCCGCTGATCCACGCGGATTCGTCGGATGCCAGGAACACAGCCAGCGGAGCGATATCAGTGACGCGACCGAGCCGGCCGAGCGGCGTCTTCGCAGCCAGAACGGCGCCGGCGCCACCCTCAAAGGTCCCCGCAGCAATATTGCCTTCGGTTTCTGTATGACCGGGAGCGATGGCGTTGACACGGATTTTGCGCGGCGCTAGTTCTAGCGCCAATCCCATGGTCAGGGTTTCGATCGCGCCTTTCGTGGACGCGTACAGCAGGGCTCCCGGTACGGGATGCGAGCCGACGATCGAGCTGAGGTTGATGATGCTCCCGCCGTCGGCGCCGAACCGCTTGACCCCCTCCTGCACGCTGAGAATCACCCCGAGCACGTTGATGTTGTAGTGGAGATGAAAGCTCTCTTCGGTTATCTCCGCGAACGCTCCGAAGCGGAATACCCCGGCATTGTTGACCAGAACGTCCAGCCTTCCGAACGCGGAATCCACTTCTTTGAATAGCCGCGCGACCTCTGCGGCCTTGGACACGTCTGCCCCCACCGCGATCGCCTCGCCCCCGCTGTCGATGATCGCCTGAGCGACGCCTTCGGCGCCTTCCCTGTCGGAGGAATAGTTCACGGCCACGCGTGCACCCGCAGCGGCCATCGCCTTTGCAATCGCACTGCCTATGCCTTTAGACGCGCCCGTCACTATTGCCGCTTTGTCAGACAGTCCGCTCATATTCACCATTGTTCTTCAGCCGACTACTCCTGCACCCGAACGCCAATGGCTGTGAATCACACCCTCCCTTACGCAAATTTTAATTTCCACTCCTTCCGCTGTGAGTGTTTTGAGACATGGCCCCGAAATTCAATTCTACATCCTGAGCGAATCGTCGGCCACTTCGGTAAGTACCCACGCGGTGGTAAGAATGGGATCCGTGAGTTCCTCTGAGACAGCCCGAGCTTTGCTGTGGGCGGCATCGGCATGATTCAGCAGAGCTAGGAAATAGAAGGTATCGGCGAATATAAGATTCACTTCTTGGACGCACCATGGATGTAATGGTCGTGGTTCTCCGCCCAGTCGGGAGGCATGTCATGGACCACTCCGATCACGTTTTTCAACCGCGTCGCCAATGATTCCGTAGCAACCGGTTCCACGCGAACCGTTGTACCCTCGGGAAGATCAGCTTCGGGTGGCAAAACGACTGTACCCTTTGTGACTTTCCCCACGTAACCCATGTTCGCCTTTAACCCTCTGCCTTTGCGCTCGGCCGTCATTCGAGTTCCTTTTGCCTTCATCTTAACATGGTGCGTCGGGATTCCGGCTATGCAATCGCGTGATGATTTTCCACGGCGAATTTGACATACCCAGCAGTCGAGCGAAGACCCGGCTCGCGCAGGGTGGCGTCGCGCACGCAGAGCACACGAAACTCCGTAGGAAGTCGGTTTAGGTACACGCAGATGCGGTCGAAATTGGTATCTAACGCGCAGCGGGCCCGCGCGGACGCAACGGCATATTGCGCGGCGGCGATTTCTGGGACTGGCGCACGCTCAGGATTCAGCAGAATCGCGTCGACGTCCGGCAATTCCCGAAACATGCGCAGGAAGCCGGAGAATTCCGTGGCCGCGCCCGTGCCGACCGCGCCAGCGATAAGCTCATGCTCCATCGATTGGTTCGACGCCGCCCCGAGCGAGTCCAGAATCCGCGAAACAAAGTCCCAGGATCGCGGTGAGGGAAAGGCATTGGCATCGCGATCGAATATGCTCAGCAACTCCGGCCGGAAGCGGAGAAAGGCAATCACCTCCGGCCGAATCCCGGTCTGGATCGTCCATTCTGACCACTCCTGTAAATCGACCTCGAACTCCAAATGCACGAACCGGTTGCGCAGGGGCGTGGGCATACGCGTAGTCACAGCCCGGTCGCAGTCTCGATTCCCCGCAGCCACTATACTCCAGCCGTCGGGCAACGTGTATTCGCCGAGCTTTCGATCCAGGATCAATTGATAGCAACTCGCCTGCACCATGGCGGGGGCGGCGTTCAGTTCGTCCAGAAACAGAATCCCCGATCCGTCCTGAGGCGGGAAGTCCGGCGTCGCCCATTTCGACCGGGCATCACTTCCGAGGAAGGGCAAGCCACGAAGGTCCACGGGATCAAGCAAGAGTGCACGCACATCTTGAAGCTGCATCCTTAGAACGCTGGGCCTGCTGATTCTCAAGACGCTGGTTCTTGAGCCGATGCACGGCTGGGGTATCGCCCAGCGCATCCGGCAGGTCTCGAAGGACGTGCTCAAGGTACATCAAGGGGCGTTGTATCCCGCCTTACACCGTCTGGAGCAAAACGGATGGATCAAGGCGAAGTGGGGCGAGACAGAAAACAACCGCCGGGCGAAGTACCATTTGCTGACAGCGGCCGGGCGCAAGTATCTCGAACGGGAAGAAGCCAACTGGAAGAGGCTCTCGGTCGCCATTGGGCTTGTGCTAGAAATGTCGTGAGGTGGAATTGCCATGGCACGCTGGATATACAAGCTTCCGCTCCGTGTCCGCTCGCTGTTCTGTAAGAACCGCATCGAGCGCGAACTAAGCGACGAACTGCGCTTCCATCTGGAGAAGCTGACCGAGCAGAGCGTCAGCAGAGGAATACCGCGGAAGGAAGCGCGCGTTACGCCGCTCTCCGCGAGTTGGGCGGAGTAGAACAAATCAAAGAGGAGTGCCGGGATATGCGCCACGTGAACTACATCGAGACTCTCTTGCAAGACGTCCGCGACGCCTTCCGGCAACTGTGCCGCAGCCCCGCGCTTACCGCGGTGGTGGTGTTGTCGCTGGCGCTCGGCATCGGAGCCAACACGGCGATCTTCAGCCTCATGGATGCCGTGATACTAAAGAATTTGCCTGTCAAAAGGCCGGAACAGCTTGTCCTCCTGCAATGGGCGACCCAGCAACCACAAGGGCCGCCCGACCCGGTTATGAGCTCACTGCACGGGAACATGTCGCAAACCCAGACCGGGGGCATGACGAGTACATCTTTTTCATAACCTGCTTTTCAGGAGTTTCGCGCCCGCAATAAGGTGTTCTCCGACATCTTCGGATTTCAGAGCGCCGACAGATTGAATATGAATGTCAACGGCCACGCGGGCCTGGCTTCCGGGGAGATGGTCACGGGCAATTATTTTTCCGGCTTAGGCGTCTCGCCCGTTCTCGGCCGCGCCATCACGGATGCCGATGAACGAGCCGGAGCGCCACCCGTTGCGGTCATCAGCTACGGCCTCTGGAAAACACAGTTTGGCGGCTCTGCATCGGTGACAGGAAAAGCAATCACTCTTAATGGTGTTCCCTTCACAGTCGTGGGCGTGGCGCCGCCGGAGTTTTTCGGGGTTGAGCCAGGAAGCAAGCTGGATCTCTGGGTGCCGATTTCGACTCAACCGCAGATTCTTCCGCAGTGGGACCGCCCTGGAGAATCGTGGTTCACTGAGCGCAACCGCTGGTGGGTGGTAATCATGGGAAGGCTCAAGGCGGAAGTCACCAGCCAGCAGGCGTTTGCGGCGATGAAAGTGCTTTTTGCGCAGAGCATGACGGCAGGCTTGAACCCGCGACCCAAGGCGCAGCTTCTTCCCCGAATCGATCTCACCTCCGCTAGCCAGGGACTGAACGAACTGCGGAAGCAGTTTTCAAAGCCGCTCTGGGTTCTGATGACGCTCGTCGGGCTTGTGCTCCTGATTGCTTGCGCGAATGTTGCGAATCTGCTTCTCGCGCGCGCCGCCACGAGGCGCCGCGAAATTGCCGTACGCCTTGCGATTGGCGCAGGGCGGCGGCGATTGGTCAGGCAACTGCTCACGGAAAGCATCGTGCTCGCCGCAATGGGTGGAGTGGCGGGCCTATTCTTCGCCTTCTGGGGGGCGCATATCCTCCTCGCGTTAATGGCGAGCGGGCGCGATCCTGTCTGGCTTGTAGTTCACCCGGACCTCGCCATCCTGAGCTTTACTGCTGCCATCTCCCTATTAACGGGGATTCTCTTCGGCCTCGCTCCCGCCCTCCGCGCTACACGGATCGACCTGACGCCCACGCTCAAGGAAAACGCAGGCGCTGGCTCAGCGGGGCGCGGCGCGAGGTCAAGGCTGAGCCGTGCGCTCGTAGTTGCGCAAGTAGCAGGGTGCCTGTTGCTCTTGACCGGCGCGGGATTGTTTATCCGTACTTTGGAGAATTTGGAGAACCAGAACTTGGGGTTCGACAAGCGCAATCTGCTGCTTTTCCACATTGATCCCAGCCAGGCGGGTTACCAGGGCGCGCGACTGGCTAACTTCTACGAGGGACTCCTTGCGCGCATTCAACCCCTTCCTGGCGTTGAGTCAGCAAGCTTTTCAAGCGATGGCCTTATCGGCGCAGGCTTCTCGGAACAGAGCATTTCGATCGAGGGCTATGTTCCGAAGCAAGGCGGAGCAGAGCAGGACGCCTGGGTCAATAGCGTGGGGCCGGATTTTTTCAAGACGACCGGAATCAAACTGTTGCTTGGACGCGCCATAGCGACGGGCGATACGGAGAATTCGCCCAAGGTCGCGGTCGTGAACGAAGCCTTAGCGCGCCAAATATTCGGCAAAGCCAATCCCATTGGACGACGTTTCAGCTTCGGCAAACCGAAAACTGCCGCTGATGAATTCTCCATCATGGGCGTTGTCCAAAACGCGAAATACGAGGAGTTGCGCAAGCCTGCGCCGCCCACCGTTTACACTCCCTATCCCCAGATGTCGGAAAGCGGGGGGCCATCCGCGTACTTCGAAGTGCGGACGGCGGGTGATCCGCTGGTGATGGTTCCCACCCTTCGCCGCATCGTGGGCGCGATGGACAGAGATGTGCCACTATCCGATGTGAGGACGGAGAGCGAGAAGATCGATCAATCGCTCATGCAGGAGCGGCTGTTTGCCCGCCTATCGAGTTTTTTCGGGGGGACTGGCGCTCCTGCTGGCCTGCCTGGGCCTCTATGGCATCATGAGCTATTCAGTGGCCCGGCGAACGGGGGAAATCGGCGTTCGCGTGGCGCTCGGCGCGCAACCAAGAGACATTCTCGGAATGGTCTTCAGGGAAACAGCCGTGCTCGTCGTCATTGGGATCGCCGTCGGCCTTCCCGTCGCGCTCGCTTGCACGCGCTGGATTTCAAACTTTCTGTTTGGCTTGAAGCCGGATGACGCAATCACCATCGCGGCGGCGGCGGGCTTGATGACCGCCGTGGCGCTCTTCTCGGGTTATTGGCCGGCGCGGCGCGCTTCTCGCGTCGATCCAATGGTTGCGCTCCGGTATGAATAGGTTTCAGGTATCAGGGGCTCGGAACTCGGGACTCGGCTGTTTTTTACCGAACATTTGGCGAATGATGTGGGGCCGACGCTTGCGTCGGCCTTGGGCGGGGCGAGCCCCGGCCCTACAAGATGTGTTTGATTGGGGGCGTGAGGCCGCGCCGCGATACGCAAAAGGCCCACGGCACAAAACCGTGCCGTAGCTACCACTATCCGCTGGACATACAAACTTCCGCTTCGCCTCCGGTCGCTGGAGAGCGCACTCCAAACGTTGCCGGAGGCGTTGCCACGAGCGCAGGACATTCACCTCGACGGGCACGTCCTGCTGTTCACCCTTGTGGCATCGATGCTCGCGGGGATCTTGTTTGGCGTCGCCCCCGCAGTTAAGATTTCGGAAACAGGTCTCCAGGAGGCGCTGAAGGAAGGCGGACGCGGGTCGAACCGGCTCCACCATCGTACCCAGAGCGTTTTCGTGGTCGCAGAAATGGCGCTGGCGCTCATTCTGCTGACCGGCGCCGGGCTGATGATTCGCAGCCTCGCCAGCCTATGGCGTGTCGATCCCGGCTTCGATTTTCACCATATTCTTTCGTTTCATATGTCATTTCCGCTGGGGAATGAGAGTCCGGAGGCCATCCGGGCGACGTTAGATCGCATTCAGGACCGCTTGGCCGCCGTGCCCGGCGTTCAAGCCGCGGCCCTGTCCGCAGGTTCCCGGCCTCTGCGCAACTATTCGGGAATCCCCTTCTGGCTCGCCGGACGGCCAAAGCCTTCGGCAGAGGCGAATATGAAACAGGCCCAGTTCTACCTTGTCCAGCCGGGCTATTTGAAAGTCATGCGAACCCCGCTCGATCGCGGCAGGTTCTTTACGGCCGCGGACAGCCAACATACTCCGCTCGTCACCGTTATCGACGACCGCTTTGCTCAGCTCTATTTTCAGGGCCAGAACCCCATCGGCAAGCGCATCAACTTCGATGTTATTAACATGACGGCGGAGATCGTCGGCGTGGTCGGGCACGTCAGGCAGTCGGGGCTGGACTCGCACTCTTCGCTCCAGGCGCAATGCTACCTGGCGCTTCCGCAGCTTCCTGATAACCTCATCTCCACGTTTCGGGGCGACGTCGCAATTCTGCTCCGCACCGCGGGCCCGCCGGCGGCGCAGGCGGGCGCCGTTCGCCAGGCGATACACCGGATCAACAGCCGGGCGGTCATGTACGATACCGAGACAATGAAAGGCATCATCTCCGATTCGCTCGCCGCGCGCCGCTTCTTAATGATCCTGCTGGGCATTTTCGCGCGACTCGCCCTCGTCATGTCGTGCATCGGGATTTACGGCGTAATCTCGTATGCGACCCGGCAGTCCACGCACGAAATCGGGATTCGCATGGCGCTCGGCGCGCAAAAGAGTGACGTACTCAAGATGGTTTTGGGGCAAGGAATGAAATTGACCCTGATCGGCGTGGGCATCGGCGCTGCCGGCGCGCTCGCGCTCACGCGCTTTTTGACGAGCTTGCTTTACGGCGTCAAGCCCACGGACCCGCTCACGTTCATCGCCGTCTCGTCGATTCTGACTGTCGTGGCGCTTCTTGCGTGCTACATCCCCGCGCGGCGGGCCGCGAAGGTGGACCCCATGGTGGCGCTCAGATACGAGTAAAGCAGTGACGAGTGGCAGGCGACGAGTGGTCGGCAAAAAGGGGTCCGCTATACTCTCCGACCGAATTAGGTCACGCTTACGTCCTCATCGGCATCACGACGTAGCGGTAGGCGAACAATTCGTCCCCGGCCGGCCTGAACTCGGTGGCGCTTTGTTCATCCTTCAGAGCGATTTCAACTTGGCCGCCGATCCCGGAAGCACGGCTGCGGAAATCCGAACGGTCCTGCGCGGCCTTGACCCGCTGATCCCCGTTCCGCGCGAGCAGACGATGGACGAGATTGTCAGCGAGGCGGTGGCTCCACGCCGCTTCGTGGTAACGTTGGGTTTCCTCTTCGCCGATTTCGCGACCTTTCTCGCCGCGCTCGGCCTTTATGGCGTCATTTCGATCTCCGTTGCTCAACGAACTCACGAGATCGGCATTCGCATGTCGCTGGGAGCGCAAAAAAACGACATATTAAAGCTTGTCGTGGGCCAAGGAGTAGCTCTAGCCCTCATAGGCGTCGCCGTTGGAGTCGCAGGCGCACTGGGCCTGACGCGTTTTCTGTCGAGCCTGCTCTACGGCGTCAGTCCTTCGGACCCGCTGACGTTCGCTTCGGTCGCGGTGATCCTCCTCGCCGTGGCCCTGCTCGCCTGTTATCTCCCGGCGCGGCGCGCGATGAAAGTTGATCCAATGGTGGCGCTCAGGCATGAATAAATCTCACTAGCATTCCACGTTGGAGGTCAGAACAACATGTGTCGAGTCACGCGCGTGGGAAGCATGGCGCAATCCGGCTTGCTTACTAGTAGGTGACGTAAACCGGCCCGGCCTCGACCATCGTTTAAGAGCATACCAGCATGATACACCCGGCAGCAATGCCAGTTGCCGAATGGTTTCCTGATGCGCCAGCAAAGACGGCTACGGCGTGCGCCCGGAATGGAGATGAGGCGCGCGCCATTACCTCAGCCTCACGGTTAGGCCATTCGGCGCCCCGCAACGCAGACCTGCTCACCATCACAGCACGGGGACCGCTGACTTGGCACAAAACACCCCAGTTTTTGGAATCTACTGGACAAAAGTTGGACAATTTGCGGGCTACGATCTGCGTTGATTGATTAAGTCGTTTAGAGTGTTGGCTCCTCGGCCAGGACTCGAACCTGGAACCCTTCGGTTAACAGGCGGATCAAAGGTGTGTTTCGCCATTTACCGCAGTTTGCTACTGATTACTTTCGGCCTTTATTTTTAAGGACTTCGGCTTGACGTGAAAGGCTAGGCGGTTACTCTCAATTACTGCCATTTCCTGTATAGGGTCCCCACAAAAGTCCCCACAATTTCAGTTTGCGTAAAGCTCAGAATCTGGATCGTCCGGGGACTCACGATAGCCATGTATTGCGATGCATTCTCTCACCATTTCCGTGACCCTCTCAATCGCCTCTTTCTCTGTGGCAAACTGCTCTCCGCAGCCAGCGACCGGGGAGTGAAGGGGTTTTACTCTCACAGGTTCATACGGCCCGCGTTGTTCGGGATTTTTGAGTCCGAAATCTTCCCCGGCAGGAACCTCCACGCCAGAACATTGGATCGCATAAACGGAGCTTTGCGGCACCCGTTCAACGGAAATCGTCAACCGCTGTTTTGTTCCGCCCGGACCATCACGACAGAGCTTCTTCTTAAACATGGCGCTACATGCTACTCCATTGGCGGTTCAAAGACAATGCTGCGGATCGCGTCTAAGGAAAAAGGCCAGGAGGGATTGTAGGAACCTCCGGGCCGCCGGGTGGAATGCCCGGCTTGCCGGCGCGAGTGCGGCAAGATCAAGGTTGCGATGCCGAAACCGCAAGGCGCAACTCTGGGTCGTAAAACGCCTTCCCGCTCAACTCGCCCTCAAGCCGTTCGGCACTTCTTTTGATGTCCTCGAATCTCTGCCACTCTACTTCCAGGATTCGCCGCGATTCGTTCACCTGCTCCAAGGCCGAATTAACTTCGGCGTTCGCATCTCTCAGGCGATCCGTCAATTCTGATTTCTTCTCTTCCCACTTTTTGACTTCGCTGCGCGGTGCAAGCCATGCGGGAGGGTTGTTCTTCTCGGCGTTCAACTCTAATATGGCCTTCTGGTGCTCTGCGCTTGCTGAACTGAGCCGGTTTTCTGCCGCGAGAGTCTCCACCTTCCGAGCTTCGACTACTGCCGCTTGTTCGCGCCCGCGCTTCTTCGTGGCCTCCAGTTGCTTTTCTAGTTCGGTGCGGTGCGCAGCTTTCAGCGCGTCCAGGAATGCATCGACCCGTGCGCCCAGTTGCACGGCTTCATTCAGTAGGGCCAAGCGTTCGCTTTGCATGGATTCAGGCGCGCTCGCTGCATTGAGAAGCGCAGACAGGAAGCCCACGGCAGAAGTCTGAGGCTCTGGCTCTGGCTTTGGTTCTGGCTCCTCCATCTCTGTCGGGCCAGGATCGGCGACGGGCCACACTTGCCCGAAATGACTAACCTTTCGCGTGAGCATGATGCCTCCTCAAGCTTGCGCGCGCTGCGAGAAACTGATTGCGCTGTTGCTCAGGCGTTCTCGCGTGTCGCTCGGCTTCTCGCGGCAAACGGTTGCGTTCCCAAACCTTGATACTGCCTGCCAGCGCCAGTTGCAGGGCTTCGGGTGCATCAGCAATGCGCGTCTCAAGACCGTGACGAAGCTTGCTGGCGAAGCGCCGAATATCGCCCCACAAGTAATGAAGGTCTGGCGTGGGTTGCTGATTACACAAATCAAGCTTCGTTTCGAGCCACAATCTGATGCTTTGCTGTGCGTCATCGAACGCAACCGAACGGCGCGACGATGCCTTCGTGCCAATCAAGGGAATGTTATCGGCGTGCCTGCGAAGTAAGGCTCGCAATTCGTGGCGATCATTCTCAAATCGGGAAGCCCGGCGCATGGGTTGCGCGTCTCGCAAAACAGCCCTGATTGGACATGAGGCGATTGCCTCGCCGGTTTCGATGATTCGATATTGCAAAAACCAGGGTGCGATTTTCCCGCGACTATTTTCTCTCATGTTCTTCCTCCGGTTTCGGACGTAATGCGCCCTCGCGTTCTGGCAAATTCTGCCAGCTATTGGGGACCAAATCCCGGTACACTTCGCCAGAGTCCGCGCCCATCGGCGTGAACACTGGCGCTGATTGTCCGGAGACGTCTTCCCAATGCGTTGACAAGTTGCGCCCGGTGCGGTTAATAAACTTCGGTTCGTTTTCACTCATGCGACACCTCTCTCTTTGGATTTGCGGCTGCCTCGAATACGAGTTGCAGAAGCGGGTCCGCGTCGAAAATTCCATCGGCACAGGATAGCAAGTCTAAAGTCGCGTTCGGCTCTGCGGTCGTACCCTCCAAGCCAGCCGATCTCCGCCGCCAGGATGCCAGCAATAAGCCAAGCGGGTCTCGAACGTGCATTGATCGCGTTGAACCATCCGAGAATCGCAGCGTGAGGATACCCGCTCCGGCCTTCTGCTCAAGCTTGAGAATGCGGCCTGCTATCTGGCTAAGTCTCACGATCCTCCCCTTGCGCTTCGAGCGCCCTGATTCTTTCTTCGAGACTTTCGATTACGGACGCATCGAGCATCAACCTGATAATTTCCCTGCTCGCCGCGACCCTCGAACCGGCTCGCGCCTCGTGATCCTCTGAAACTTCAGCTAACGTGGTGAGGGCAGCGCCCGCCTTGCTGCAAAGCCGACCCGTGACCTGCTTCAATAGCTCCGTTTTCGCGTTCCGGTAACGCTCCTGAAATTCGGCCAGGGCCAGCCAACGCTTCAGTGTCCGTCCGCTCACTCCGGTTTTCTGCGCCGCCAGGTCAATCGTGGGTTCGCTGAGCAAGTTGGCTATCGCTTGCTCCCATAACCGGGCTTTGGAGTGTACTTTCACTTCACATCACGCCCCTTCACGTCACCGCTCCAAACAAAATTTGCGCCGCAAACAATTAGTTGCCATTACTCCCGGTGATCTTCTGCAAGCTTCGCGGCTCAAAAAACCCGTAGACTTTGGCCGGGCCAGTCTCATCTATACTGACGACAACGGAGCGCGTGTCGCGGCGGCGGAGCGTTTTAACCACCCCATGACGCCGGGCATAGTACCCGTCCAACACAATGACGTGATCGCCTTCCGCAAAGCCGCCCGTTCTAACTTCCTTCGGATTCAAATCGCGGTCATCCCGCCACGCTTTGCCTTTGCGTCTCCCGAACTGTTTGAATTGACGCATAACGCCTCACTTCCGATTGATAGCCGAAGGGTTGCTGAAAGTTAATGGTTGTGGAGTCATAGCCTTACATGCTACCGTTACTAGGTTGTGGGGAATTTTGTGGGTAGCGGGCTTCAAAATCTCCCCTTCCGCTGCCAAGCAACTCAAGAGCTTCTTGCGCCGTTGCGGATTCGATGGCATCAAGCTCCGCTTCGATCACGGGCCGCTCGCTGTAAACCAGCGCCAGCGAGTCCCACGCCGCCTCAGTCGGCCCGGCATCATGGGCCAGGGCCTCAAGTCGGGCCAAGCTGTGAAGATCATCAAGCAATTCCATCCGGCGGGAATGAACCTCCACATACAGCCGTGCCGCTGCCTCATGCGCCCGCTCCCGCTTCCTGCAAAACTCACGGTACTGTGCCGAAGGAATGCGCCGGTAAATTCCCAATTCCTTTTCCAGCCCGACAACGTTCCCCTTCCACTGGCACTTGTGGCAGAAAAATACCTCTTCGGAGTGAGTCACCGTCCGAAGGCCGCCGCACTTCGGGCAATCATGACGGTTTCCACGCGGGTGCGCGCCCGCCTGTTCGAGCAAAGCGCCGATGTCGGCTTGCACTAATGCACCCATACCATCACCTTCCGGCAGCCGTGGCACATAAGGCATTGCCCGCTCTCTCCCACCGCCAAACCTTCAGCGCAGGAAATACAGCCACAGAGGGCGGAGCCGGAGCAATGCCAGCAAACGGCCTCAATCTGCCGGAGAGCCGGACACTTCGGGCCGCACTCAATGCAATCCGCCGATTGGACGGGGCCTTTTTCGTTAAATTCGTTTGTTTCGTAAGATAGCTCTACCACAGCCGCCCTCATGTTCGAGGCTTCACCCTTGCCAGCGTCTAAGTTTTTGAGAATCGCCAGGTAGTCCATACTCAAAGCCCTAATACGAAACAAACGAAATAGACGAAATAATGGTCATACCGCAAACCAGCGCTCCGCTTTCCGGCCTTCGGTTTGCTCAAATTCGCTGCGCGCCCGGCCAGCCTCTCTCAGCGCGTCCAGCGCCCGGTTAATCTGGCCGCTGTCGCGGTTGCGCCCGAAGACGTTTGAAATTTCCGTCCGGGTAAGGCCGCCAGGGGCTTCTTTCAAGGCTCGCATGATGTTGTCGGCAACAGGATCACCCAAGCTATGCCCGAAGATGTAGGCGGCTGATTGCTCGCAGTAAGTCCACACGGCCAGCGCCGCTCTCAAATGCTCCCTCCGAATGACGGCGGACTTGTCAAGTAAGGCATAGATGCAAGCAAGCCGCATCGTTTGCGCCTCTGCCCGCGAGGTCACAGCTCCTAGCATTCCGGGCTTGCCGGCGGATAGAGCCGGATAGACGGCGCGCCAGTCCGCGCGTGCCTGTGAATCTTTTCCCATCTCGCCTATGCTGCCGGCGAATTGCACGGCGTCCGCGATCTGCCGCGTGAGTCCCGCGAATTTTGTTGGCTCAACCTGCCGATCCTCGTTATCGGGTAGGCATTTTGAGCGGGCTACGCAAACCCATAAAAACCGATTAGCGAATCCGTTGCCCATCTCTGTTGAATCGAGATAGCGATGCAACTCCGTCCGCGTCACGTGGGCCACGATACTGATGTGCGCGCCCACAGCCTTCAGCGGATTGTTTCGAGTCAGAGTGCGAAGATTCCCGGTGTCCCATGCTTGGCGAATAACAGCGCTCAGGCTATTCCCGTCGCGCGCCATGACCCGCAAGACAAGCGCAAACTCAGGCTCGTAAACTAGCAGCCTTTTGTCCGCTTCGCCGGGATCGGCCTCGATGTCCTGATAGCCTACAACTCGCCCTCGTTCGCGGATCGGATCATGCCGCGTAATTGGATCGCGCACCGCGTGTAGCAGCCCCTCGCCGGAACTCAGACCGCTGGCGATGCGGCTTTCAGCCCAATGCCCGTCCGCTTGCTCAAACAGGCTTTTCGCTCGCCCGTAGCTCACTCCCTTGCGCCCCTTGGACGTATCTCCAACGAGTACAGCGAAAAGATTCAGCCCGTGACGGTCGGCCTCGATTGGGAAATGCGGACCTCGCCCGATTACGCTTCCGAAGCATGTATGAACCTGAATCAAAATGCCGGCAGAATCAGCCTCGGTGTATGGCTCCAAGGTGTTGACTATTTCACCCACCAAACCGTAAAACGCTTCGTGCGCTAAAGGCTTCGGCCAGGCCGGACCTTCGGACCTCGCGGGTTTGGGGCCGTGGCCATTGAGGATTGTTTGGGCCAATTCCTGTTTTTCGGCTAGCTCGCGCTCGTACCGTGCAACATCGGCGTTCATCGCGTCCCCTTTCGCCCGCTAACCGATGGGGTGCTGGAAACTATGTTTTTCGCTGTCATGGTTTTACCGTGCCTTGACCGCGCAACGTGGGGACTTTTGTGGGGACCCTTCAAGGGCCGGGGTGTAGCCCTCGTCAAGAATCCTAAAAATCTCGCTTTGTGGAATGCGCACCGCTCTACCCACCCGGTGAACTGCAATTTTTCGCTGCCCTATCCAGCACCAGATAGTCTTTGGCCGAAGGGCAAGAGCGTTTGCAGCCTCATCGACGCGCAATAATGTCGTTTGATGTGCCGTAATGCTCATGACTATATATTCTCCTTGACAACCGCATATTGCCCTTGTATTCTGTGGCTGTCAAACAAGACTACGCACGTTATTTGCTATTTCGTATGTCTATATTATTGATGGATCAAAACTGATGGCAAGAGTTGTGATGAGCGCGGCGGAAGAGGTGAAAAACCTCAAAGACGCGGCGGCTATGCTGAACGATGCTACCGGGGCGCTTCAGGACTGGCGTGGCAAGAACTACGGCTCCGAGGATGCCGTCCGCCTACGCCGCTTGGTTCGCGCCTGGAGGGACTCTGGCGGCAACATCGGAAAGATGCAGATTGACCAGCAAGATCGCAATAGGCTGGAAAGTTTCATTGAGAATATAGGCTTCCGTCTTGAGTCGGACGGATTGAATCTAACCGACTACTATCCCAAAACCGGCCGCTACGACGCCGCCGCCATGAATTTCACGCGCCTAATTGGCAACTCCCAGCGCACGCGCTTGGGCGGGCCATGCCGCCATTGCGGAAAGTGGTACGTGTCAAAAACGCAGAGAGAAACCTTGTTTTGCTCTCGGAAGTGTGCGGCCAATGCTGCCAAAGCCGCAGAACGGAAACGGCGGCATGATGGACTTCTAAGGCAAGTCGGTAAAGCCATAAGGAATTATCAAACGCGTTCGCCACGCTTCGCTGAAATGGAATGGAAGGAATTTGTGACAAAGGCGGTCTATGGAGTCAGTAAGAAATGGCTCACGATGGCAACCAAAAATGGCGAGATAGTTCCGCCGAAGGAAGGGAGATAACCCATGAGCGTATTTCCACGCGGTAGAATTTTCTGGTATGAGTTCATGTTTCATGGCCAGCGCGTCCGCGAATCCACGGGCAGCACGTCCCGGACACTCGCGGTACGGGCCGAACGCCAACGCCGCCACGAACTGGAAGAGGGAGCAAACCACCTGAAGGCCGACAAGAAACCGCTTCTATTTAGTGTGGGCGCGAAGCGCTACATCGAAGAACACACGCCGCATTGGAGTGAATCGAATGTCAGAATTGAAAGTTACAATGCGGGTCATTTGACGGGATTCTTCGGCAAGCTTCTACTTACAGACATCACACCCGCCCACATCTCTCGTTACCAGGGCCAGCGCATATCCGCCGGCGCATCGCCGCGCACGTGCAACATGGAAGTCGGTACGCTCCGCGCCATCCTTCGCAAGGCGCGGTTATGGGCGAATATTCAGCCCGACGTTAAGATGCTTCGGGTGTCGGATGACGTGGGCCAGGCCCTTAGCCATGATGAAGAGTCAACGTTACTTGCAGAATGCGGCAAGAGCCGGTCCCGGTCCCTTTATCCCGCCGTCACGCTGGCGCTCTCAACCGCTATGCGGTATTCGGAAATCAGGCTCTTAAAGTGGAAGCAAGTCGATTTCATTGGCAAACGTGTGTGGGTTGGCAAGAGCAAGACGGAGCACGGTGAGGGCAGGCCGATCCCGATGAATGATCGGGCCGTACAGGTCATGACGATGTGGGCCGAAAACTTCCCGAACCAGCAGCCTCAGCATTACGTGTTCCCTACCGAAAAGTACGGAGCCGCAGGGGATAAGTTTATCCCGTGTGTTCATTCAACCGACCCCACGCAGCCAATTGGTGACTGGAAAGAGGCATGGGAAGCCGCCCGCGAACGGGCCGAGCTATCTTGCCGGTTTCACGATCTTCGCCATACGGCCTGCACTAGGATGCTCGAATCCGGCACGCCTCTCTCCGTGGTGGCTACGATCATGGGTTGGAGTCCGTCAACTGCCGTGAGGATGTCCAGACGGTACGGCCACATCGGGCAGGCCGCTCAAGTGGAAGCGGTCAAGGCTCTAAACGGTCGCGCATGTGAAGATTTTTCAGGGGTCCCCACAAAAGTCCCCACAGTGTCAGCCGGTTTGCAGTGAGAGGCGATGTAACCCACTGAAAAGGTTGGCTCCTCGGCCAGGACTCGAACCTGGAACCCTTCGGTTAACAGCCGAATGCTCTACCATTGAGCTACCGAGGAATAGGATGGATTAAAGGGGTTTTGCCAAAGGCCGGGGGTGTTTTGGCGCGCCAACCCAACGTCTTATGCCAATCGCCAGTCTCAAATGTTTCGCCAATCTCATCTGTCTTGGCTAACTCAGACTGGGCGCGGCGCCCACAGTACGAACCAGAAGCATCCCGCGTTGCTTAACCAACCCTGAAGAGTGTCAACTGTCTTTTCTGCGTTGTAGCGGCGCTCGGAGCGCTGCCCTGTAAGGGAGCGCCGAATTAATTGAAAAGTAAAACCGGCGGCCAGAAGCCGCCGCTACAAGCAGGGTGGCGGACAGAGTTCTTCCAGACGCGCCGGGCTAAGGATTCTTCTGCTCAGGCTCTTTAGGGGCGGCGGGCTTCGCTTCTCCGCGCACGGCGTCCTTAAACTCGCGGATGCCTTTGCCCAGCCCACGGCCCAAATCAGGCAATTTACCGGGTCCAAAAATTATCAGCACAATAGCCAAAATAAAAATCAAATGGAGCGGTGAAAAGAGACCTTCCATTAAAATTCCTCCAGGACCCGCAGCTTCCTGCTTTAGGCGCCACAACGACCGGATTAAAAGCCAGACACAGACTAGACTTTCTTCTGCTCAACGGGCTTGTCGGCTTCTCCGCCGAGTCCGCCCTTGATCGCATCTTTGAACTCACGGATTCCCTTCCCCAGGCCGCGGCCAAGGTCCGGCAATTTGCCGGGTCCAAAAATGATGAGCACGATCACCAGAATAAAAATCAAATGCGTAGGTTCAAACAAACCATCCATCACATACCTCCTGGCCCTCCGGCCCACCAAGGCCTTCGGCGCCATGTCCATAACTATTATAGCTTAAGCGCCTCAAGAACCAAATGAAGAATTCGTGGCCAGAGCTACGCTCCTCTTTTGCCCCCCCCGGCATGGCCTTGGCGATACAGCGCCACGTAACCCGTGGTCACATAATCTTCACGGCGATAACCAAGCTGCCCAGCCACACGGTCAATCCACCGGCGAGGTCCCTCAAGCTCAATATAATTTCCCACCGGAGTCTCATCATAGACCAGTAAGTTTCCGGATTTCCCGCCCCCTTTGGCCATTTTGATAAGTCCGCCAGATGTGTAAGCCGTGCGATACTTACTGTACGCGAACGATTCCCTCAGTCCCAGCCGTCCGAGAATTTGCCGCAACATGCGCGCGCTCTCAGCGCCGGTTTCCAGTTCCTCGCGCGACTTGTACCCCCCCTTTGTGCTCGCGGCTCCTTTGTAAGTAAGCAAGTGACGGCCGCCCGCCGTGCGGAGCCGCAACGCGCATCCTGCGCGCGTGAGCCGGCGGTCGGGAAAGTCGAAAAGGTAATTACGCTCAAGCTGCCGTGGCGCGAGCCGGTGGAAACCTAATTTCCGGAAAAGCCGCTTCACTTTGCGTGGATTCGAAACTTTGAGCTTGATTTCGATTTCCCGTTGCGGCTTCATGAGTGGCCAACGGTCACCAGCCGTGCTTCCCCTGCTCGGAAAAGTTCGGCAGTCTCCCCTCACCCGTCCCGCTATGCGGGCCACCCTCTCCCCGTTTCGGGGGAGAGGGCTGTTATCCAATTAATTTTCCCTTTGCCCCTGCGGGGAAAGGCGGAGAGGTGGCGTTCCTTTCATGCTTTGCAGGTATCGCAAAACGGCATGAACGGCTTTTGGATTGCTTTCAAGATTGCCGGTCGACGATCAATTCGGCAAGCGAGCGGAGCGCGTCTTTATAAGGCGATTCCGCGACTCCTGCAAGCGATTGTTCCGCCAGCGCGGCAAAATGCTGAGCCTTGGCTCGCGCCGCGTCGAGGATGTTGTAACGCTCAATGAGCTCCAAAATCTCTTCGAACTGTACCGAGTGGAAGCCATCCTCCTCCAGCACGAGGGCAATCTTCGCGGCTTCGGCTGGCTTGCACTGGGCGAGCAGATAAATCAGGGGCAGCGTGATTTTACCTTCGCGCAAATCACTGCCAATCGGCTTGCCCAGGGTTTCTTCGGAAGAAGTAAAATCAAGCAAGTCGTCGATGACTTGAAAAGCCAGGCCAAGGTTGGTGCCGTAGGTCCCGAGCTTCATCTCCATGTCTTCGCTGAAGGCGCCGAGCATGGGCCCGAGGCGCAGGCAGGCGGAAAACAGGCAGGCCGTTTTGCGGTAACAAAGCTCAAGATAGTCGTCCTCGGTCAGGCCGATTTTCTTGACTTGATTCATCTGCAGCAGCTCACCCTCCACCATCACCTGAGTGAGGCCGATGAGCATATCCAAAATCTTGAAATTGCGCTCGGTGAGGGCGATATTAAACGCCTGCATGTAGAGCCAGTCACCCGCCAGGACGCTGGTGTGATTGCCCCAGCGCGAATTGGTGGAAGCGCGTCCGCGGCGCGTCTCGGCCTTGTCAATCACGTCGTCGTGAATCAGCGTTGCGGTGTGAATTAACTCCATCACCGCGCCCAGGCGGATATCTGAGGGGCCTTCATAGCCGCACAGTTTGGAGGAAAGCAACACCAGAGCGGGCCGCAGACGTTTGCCGCCGCTGAATTGCAAATACTGCCCAATTTCAGTGATGGGGCGAACGGTGGAAACGCTCTGCTGGCAAAACTCTTGCTCGACCTTGGCGAGATCATCCTTTACAAGATCGAAAATTTCCTTGCCGGTTTGGAATTTTGTCAATGCCAAGCTTGGCTTCCTCGCGCCCCTTGAACCGTGGCGCCGGGCATTTGCGGAAGATAAAATCCATTCTTCAAATTAACATATCGTCCGCCAAAACCCAACTCGGGCGAGCAAAGGCTAATGACTCAGTCCCAGGTAGGAACAGGCGTAGCGCCGGTCTTTAACGTCTGTGTGATAACTGTAACGGCGGCCTCGGGCCGCCGGTCTTTATTTTTCAATGGATCCGGCGCTCAGAGGCCGCCGCTACAACTCAGAAATGGCAGTTGTCACACAGATTATTAAGCTCCTTTGATTAGACGTTTCTAACCATCCCTTTCAACCCCACCCAAGATTAGAAACGTTGATTCTAAAGACTCGCTAGGCTTCGCCGGGGGGCGGAGTTTTAACTCCGCCAATAGGCCCCTCACCCGGCTCACTCCGCTCGCCACCCTCTCCCCTTCGGGGCGAGGGAGCAAATTAATTAGACAACAACCCTCGCCCCGCTTGCGGGGAGAGGGTGCCCGAGGTATGAGGGCGGGTGAGGGGTTCGCTTGTCCGACCGGGACTGAAATCCCGCCCTCCTAACCCAGCAGCTAATTATTAGAAACGTTGATTCTAAAGACTCGCTAGGCTTCGTTCCGTAATTTTTGTGTGTTTCTCCCATTCTCTCCCAGCCATTTTCTAATCTTTGAGGACAGCCATTTTGTAGCGCAGAATTGTTTTGTAACTCTGCGGTTTTTCAGCAATCCCAACCAAAAGCCGCCGAGTTTTAACCGCAAAACTCTGCGCTACAATTGTTAGAAACGTTGATTCTAAACACTCGCTAGGCTTCGTTCCGCGAATTTTTGTGTTTTTCGCCCGGACTTCCCAGCCACTTTCTCATCTTTGAGAACCTCATACTCATCCTAAAACTCATCCTATCACAGGGTAATGAGAACTTTGAGACAAATGGGATAAACGAGACGATTTTTCCGCCTTGCCCCATGCCGGCAAGCGAAAGCCCCAAGGTCTGACCCGCTCATCTTTCAACGTTGCGGGGGGCTGTTACTTTTGATTTTCCGGGATGAGGTACTCCACCAGCACTAAATCGTGCCAGTCGTTCAAGAGCTTAGCGTGTTTCTTGTGCACTCCCACCTCGCGCCAGCCGGTGACCTCGCAGAGCTTACGGCCCGGCTGATTCGCCTCCATGATGCGCCCTACTAATTTATAGTATCCTTTGTCGCGCGCCGTATTTTGCATACCTTTCATCAGTTCCTGGCCCACGCCGTGGCCGCGCAGGCTACGGTCAATATAGATTGAAAGCTCGGCAATGCCACCGTAACAGGCGCGCGGGCTGTAGGGAGCGAGCGACGCCCAGCCCATCAGCGTGTGCTTTACTTCCGCCACCAGCACGGGATATTTTTCCGGCCGCGCCACCAGCCACAGATACCGTTCTTCGGGCGAAACGTAGGCGTTTTCGAACGTTGCCACCCGGTCCTGCACACCCTGGTTATAGATGCGCGCAATCTCCTTGGCGTCGTCTGTCCGGGCTGGGCGTATCTTCAGAGGTTCAGTCCATTCTGCCATGCTGTACCATCCTTTAGTTTAAAGTTGAGCGAAGCGCGATTTTATTCGACTTGACCGGGAAAGGGCAACCCTGGAAAAAACCAGAGCCAAGGGGCGAGAGTCGAGAGACAAGCAAGGGCGGGACGGCGGACTTGTCTCTTGTCCCTCAGAGCTTGTGAAATAATGCAAAGCCTCTCGCAAAGACGCCAAGAACAACCCCTTGGTTTACTTGCGTCTCTGCGCCTTTGCGTGACGCTTTTGGCCCGTCAGTCTGTCTGGTTCACACGTTCTCAGCAATCTGTTCCTAATGGGTTACGACTTCCGTATAATCAGAAAGGATAAGACAAGGCACCGGTAAGGATTGATAGCCCTTTGACCACTTTTCTCAGGCGCCGCGCTACCCGGCGATTCATCTTCCCTCTTGCGGTGATCTCCGGCGTTCTCCTTCTGCTCTGGCCGGCGCGGCGGGCGCAAAGCGAAAACTTCGTTTTCTACCTGCCCAACCAGCGCAAGCTGATACCGATGGAAATGATTGGCAATACGCCTTATCTGCCGCTCATCCCGGTGCTGAGCTTGCGCGGACCGCTTTCCGGACTGCAAGAAAAACGCAACTCGCTCAAGGTCTGGCTGGGCGCGGACCAACTGCAATTCCATCTTAACCGGAACAAAATCGAGATCAACAGCAACACCGCCGTCACTCTGCCGGAGCCGGTGGTGAGGTCAAACGGCCAATGGATGGCGCCGGTAAGCTTCCTGACCGGGGTCATGGCCCGGCTCGGAGGCGAGCCTATTCTTTACCGGGCTGGCGCGAGCCGCGCCTTTGTGGGGAATGTTCATCCGATCTCTTACACGGTCCGCCTGGCGCCTCGGCCGGCCGGCGCCAGGCTGCTGATCCAGTTCACCGGAAAAGTTACGGCGGCGTCCGCCTCAAGCAACGGGAAGTGGATTCTCTATCTCGGCGGGGCCGCGATAGAGCCTCTCGAGCCGGACATCCGCTTCGACAATCCCTACATCAAGGAGCTTAAATTCGACGATCAGGATGGCCGCCCCAAGCTGATTATCACCGCGGCCATGACCGGCCTGAACTTCTACCCGGTGATGACGAGCACCCAGCAAGAACTGGTGGCCGATTTCGAATTGCCTCCGGGCGCCACCCTACCACCCTCCGCTACGGCCGCGAACCACACGCAGGGCGCAGGCGCGGCTGCAAACACCACTCAGCCTCAAGCCGCGGGAGCGCAGGGCCCAGGCGCAACGCCGCCCGCGCCGGCGGCGGCGCTGCCCGTCATTGTGCTCGATGCGGGCCATGGCGGCACAGACTCTGGCGCCCGCAGCCGCGAAGGCGTGCTCGAAAAGAACCTGGACGCCGCCATTGTCCAGCAAGTAGCCTCCGCCATCGCGGCCACGCGCAAATACCGCGTGGTCCTCACACGCAGCGGCGATTCGGACCCCACCATCGAGCAGCGCACCCTGGCGGCGAACACGTCGCGCCCGGTCGCGTTTGTCACTTTTCACGCCGGCCAATTGGGCGATCACTCCCCGGTGATCCGCGTCTACACCTATCAACCTTCGTCGCCGTCACTTCCGACCTCCAGCACGCCGCCTCCGCCTTCGCAGTTTGTGCGGTGGGACGAAGCGCAACAGCCAAGCGATGCGCGCAGCCAAAGGCTGGCCGCTGACCTCGCGCGGCGGCTCGCGGCAATTCAGGGCGCGACGGTCCCTCCCCCGGTTGCGGCGCCGGTGCGGCAGCTCCGCAGCGTCGCGGCGCCCGCCGCAGCCATTGAGCTGGGCACGCTCGCGCCCGCAGACAGCGCGGGTGTGATCGCGCAGCCCGTCTTCCAGCAGCAGGTGGCGGCTGCGGTGGTGGCGGCCTTGCAGGAATTCGCCAGCGGAGGCCCGGCACAATGAGCCGACGCACGCTGATCCTGGCGCTAATTCTGATTCCGGTCCTGATTGTGAGCGGGTTCTATCTTCGCTCCCTCGTGCGCCGGACGTCCCACGAGAACCGCCCGAGCCCCGAAGCGGAGATGACAACCCAGCTTCAGCAGCAGGCCTTGCAGGCAGGCCCAACTACCCAGCAGACCATCACGCTTTACTTTCCCAACTACGACACGGCGGCGCTCGTCCAGGAAACCCGCCCAATAGCCCTGGCCGCGAGTAACGAGGACCGCATTCGCCAAATCGTTTTGGCTCTGATTGCCGGGTCACAACAAAACCACGTCCAGGCGCTGCCGCCGTCGACCGCTCTGCGCGCGGTGTTCCTCAGCGACGATGGCGACGCCTACCTCGATTTTTCGACTGACGTTACGCGAGACTTCCCGGTAGGTATTGAGAGCGAGACTCTGGCCCTGCGCTCGGTGGTGGATTCACTGGCGGCGAATATTCCGGGTGTTCATCGCGTCAAATTCCTGGTGCAGGGCCAGGAAGTAGACACGCTGGATGGTCACGCAGACTTGACCGGCTTTTATGCGCCCGACCTTACCAGCCCTGCCGCCTCCATGCAGGCGCCCGCAGGAGCAGCGCCAACGGCTCAATAATCAGGCCGCAGGAGAACTATTGAGCGTTCCATATATAGTGACGGCTTTGCTGTAGCGGCGGCCTCTGGCCGCCGGTCTTTACTCATTGCAAGCCGG
>JBOGJY010000528.1:0-5766 GCA_050745325.1 Terriglobia bacterium | reverse complement strand
GCGAGCAGCGAACGGCGGGCAGCGAGGCGGACAACACCATCGCGTTCTACGGCGCTGAATCGGCGGTGGAGAATATGAGCTACCAGCTTGCCACGCTGTTCTCTCACACGGTCTCGCCCACGCCGGCGCAAATCAGCGCCTTAGACGCGCAGCCTCCCTCGATCACCGTCACCGAGGACGGCGTCTCCAGGACGATCGCCACCTTTCCTGCTGTCAGCACTCAGTATCCATATGGGGGCTACTACATCTGGAATTCCGGAATGCCCGCAAGCCTCAGCTCAACCTCTGAAACCATCGGAGGAACGGGGCCGCTCGCCGGGCTCCAGGGTGTCGTCACGCCGTTCACACTCACGGCGATTGCCCAAGGGCCAAACAACACCGAGGTGAAGATGATTCGCCAGGTGCAGGAAGTGGCCGTCCCGATCTTCGAGTTCGGGATCTTTTCCGACAACGACCTCTCGTTTTTCGCCGGCCCCGTCTTCAACTTTGGGGGCCGGGTGGCTACCAACGGCAATCTTTTCCTGGCCGAAGGGCCCGGCAGCACGCTCACGCTGCCCGCGAAGGTTACATCGTTTAAGGACGTTGTTGCTTCCCAGCTTGAGAATGGCTGGACGGCTTCATCGCAGTATGGCGGCACCGTTAATATAATTACAAGTCCTGGCAACTATCGGGCGCTTGCGGAAACGGAAGGCAGCGTGACCGGCGGCCCTGGCAGCTCCGCGAATCCCAATTGGAACACGATTTCTTTGACCGATTACAACGGCAACCTGGAAAACTCAACAACCGGAGTGAAGTATCTGAATATGTCCTTTGCCATACCCGGCTCCGGCAACCAGCCCATTAATATCATCGAGCGCGCACAGTCAAGTGATACTTCCCTGCTCAGCCAGGCGCGCCTGGAAAATCAGGCCTCCGTGCGCATCTTGCTTTCAGACAGCACGAGCGATCTTCCTGACGGAGCCAGCGCCATACAGTTGAGCGGAACTTGGCCTTCTTCCTGGTATCCTTCTGACTCTTGTCATGCGCCGCTTGCGGTGTCTCCTGCGTCCGGCCAGGATGGCGACTTTTTGACCGCGCCAAACACCCCGCTCCTCGGAGGCTACATTGAGATCGATATCCAGACACCGGGGTCCCCGGCGACTTGGGTGAACGTGACGAGCGATGTCTTAAGTCAAGGGATCACGAATGATAACCCGTCTGCCGGCAACCCATGCGTCGTCGGCGGGAAAAACTACTATCCCGTACTCCATCTCGAAGAAGTGAATAAGTATCCCTGTATCTCGGGAACTTGCGCGGCGGAGCCGTCCACGAGTTCGTATGACTACGTGCCGCTCAATATGTACGATGCCCGCGAGGGCAATCTGCGAGACAACTCCACGCCAGTCGGTGTCTACGCCAACGGCGTCATCAATGTGGTCGAGTTGGACGTGCAAGACCTTCAGTGGTGGTTTGCGAACGATACCTTCGGTAAGCAGGCCCTAAATAACAGCGGCTACATCGTCTACTTCTCCGACCGGCGCGGCAACTACGATCCGGCCGCCACGGCTACGAATGGCGAGACAGGCGTGTATGGGAATGAAGACATCATCAACCCATCGTCCTCGACCGGCATACTAAGTTCTGTTCCCACGATTGCAGGTGATCCCTCTGACGCAACGCCAGACGATGTGAATCAGAATGGCGTCGTCGACACTTACGGCGCAACGCCAGCGTGTGCCGACCCCGGCTCGCCGGCGAACAGCCAGACCCCCAACCCGTGCTACCAAGTATCTAGCCCTCTTAGGACGCCAACCCCAGAAGACACGCTTAGCCCAGGCCAAGCCGAGAAGAATGCCGTCATCTTCTTTCGCCACGCGTTGCGCCTTGTAAACGGCTCCCTCGGTAATTTGCCGCCTCTTACTACCGCCAATTGTTCAATTACCCAGGGTGCGAGCGGCTCGGGAGGCTTTACTGTGGCCTCGGAAAACCCTGTGTATATCTTAGGCGATTACAACGCCAGCTCAACCGGCGGCTCAACCTTCAACGATCAGCCGGGCCAGTGCCACGTTCCCGCCGCCGTAATGGCAGACGCCGTGACCCTGCTTTCGGACCCATCAAGCGGCGGCTGGACCGATCTTGGAAGCTTCTATTCGCCGACCTCCATGTCGACGGGCTCGACGTGGGCGTCGAACACGACCTATACCTTGGGCGCGACGGTAATCGATTCAAATGGGAACATCGAGCTGGCAATCGTCGCGGGCAAAAGTGGTTCTTCGCATCCAACGTGGCCTACGAAGGGACATACAGTAACCGATCCTACCACGCTTACGTGGGAAAATATCGTTGCAGCGGGTCGCCAAGCCTCAACCACGTATTATCGCGCTGCCATCATGGGCGGCACCAACATCCCGTTCCAAAGCTATCAATCGGGCACAACCAACCGCATTTACAGTTATTCTTATCCGCAGGATTTCGGCACCGATGGCGGGGTCCATAACTTCCTGCGTTACCTCGAAAACTGGGGAGGGCAGACCCTCTACTATCGGGGCTCAATCGTTGACTTTTATTATTCGCGCGAAGCCACGGGAGCGTATAAATGCTGTACCACTGTCTACAGCCCGCCCACGCGCGGCTATAACTTCGATATGGATTTTGACAGCATTGCAACCCTGCCTCCGGGCACGCCGCGCTTCACGGCTGTGAATGCGCTGGGCTTCCAGCAGGTGGTGCAAGCGAAGTAGCGCCGGGTTTTATACGCAGCATATGCCGCCCTGAAGGGCGGCGCCACGTCACGATGTCAGAGACCGAAGAGATCGGAAAGCGGGGTTGAAAATCCGGGGAAAAGCTCAGGATCGTCCAGGTTTTGGTGGGCTTCTCTCACTTCCGGGCGATCGCCTGGTTTATAGAGGTAAGCGAGACGGGCCTCCGGGTACAGCACCCACACGGCGTGCGAGCCGGAGCGGAGATACTGCTGGATTTTGAGCACGAGAGCGTCAGGATCGTCATTGGGCGAGACGACTTCCACGGCAAGATCGGGAGCGCCTTCGAGCCGCTTGCTTGGATCAATTCCCGTCATCCGTTTCGCGCGAATGAACGCAACATCCGGGATGCGGACCACGCCATCCAACAGCCTGAAGTCCGTTTCCATCGTTACCTCACCGAGGTTGTTGTGTTCTACAAAGTCCGCCAGCTTGCGGGCGAGGCGGTCACGGACACGATTGTGCGCAAGCCGGGGAGACGGAGCCACAGTAATCAACTCTCCTTCGTTGAGTTCGTACTTCACGCCTTCCTTTTCGGGGAGCGCGTCGTACTCTTCGATGCTCATCAGAGTTTTCGTCGCCATGGCTTGAGACCCGCCTTTTCTCTGACTATACCACAGGATTGGGAAGGCGTTTGGACCATTGGTTGTGTCGCGGTTTGATGTAACGTCAGGCTTTATGCCCTGCATTTGCCGCTCTGAAGGGCGGCGCTACACTTCAGGGCGGTTGCGGCGGGGGCGTTTATTAGCTTGCAGTATTTTCTTGCGCACGCGGATGGATTTGGGCGTGACTTCCACATATTCATCTTCGGCGATGAATTGCATCGCAAGCTCAAGATTAAGCAGCCGCACGGGGATGAGCCGGATGGCCTCATCGGCAACTGACGCGCGCATGTTGGTTTGCTTCTTCTCTTTGACCGCGTTGACGTCAATATCATCCCAGCGCGAATTTTCACCCACTACCATGCCTTCATAGAGGTCAATGCCCGGCCCCACAAACAGCTCGCCGCGCTCCTGCAGATTGTAAAGCGCGTAACCCGTCGACTTGCCGGCGCGGTCCGACACGAGCGAACCGGTGAGCCTCGTCGCGATATCCCCTTGCCAGGCGCCATAGCCGTCAAACAACGTATTGACCACCGCGGTCCCGCGAGTGTCCTGAAGGATCTGGCTGCGCAATCCGATTAGCCCGCGCGAAGGTATCGTAAACTCGAGGCGCACCCGGCCCCCCGGCGCTCCGTGCCCCGTCATCTTGGTATTGACTCCCCTCCGGCTGCCAATCTTTTCCATCAGCACGCCGGTGAACTCCGCCGGACAGTCGATGATGAGTTGTTCAATCGGTTCCTGCAGCTTGCCGTTCACTTCCTTGGTGACAATTTCGGGCTTGCCGACGGCAAGCTCGTAACCTTCCCGGCGCATGGTCTCGATGAGAATAGCGAGCTGCAGCTCACCGCGTCCCAATACTTTGAAGGAATCCGTGCTGTCCATGCCTTCCACCTGCAGCGCGACGTTGGTGAGCAGCTCTTTCTGGAGGCGGTCGCGCAGGTGGCGCGACGTGACGTAGGCCCCCTCGCGGCCGGAAAAGGGAGACGTGTTGACAGTGAACACCATGGAGATGGTTGGCTCATCCACCGGCACGTGCACAAGCGCTCGCGGCGCTTCCGCGCTGGTCACCGTCTCGCCAATGGTAATTCCCTCGACCCCGGCGATGGCTACAATCTCCCCCGCGCTGGCCCGCTCTGCGTCAGTGCGTTCAAGGCCCTTAAAGCTGTAGAGTTTGGTGATGCGCGTCTTCTCCATCGAGCCGCCGAGCTTGACGATCGCCACTTCATCGCCGCGCGTGAGGGAGCCGGAAAAGATGCGTCCGATGGCGAGACGGCCGTGATACTCACTATAGTCAAGGTTTACCACCAGCAATTGCAGCGCGTCAGAGGGATCGCCGCCCGGCGGCGGGATGTGCTTGAGGATAGCCTCGAAGAGTGGTTTCAGATTGTCGGAAGGCGCATCGAGTGAATCCGTTGCTGTGCCGCGGCGGGCGTTGGCGTAGAGGATGGGAAAGCCAAGCTGGTCTTCGGTGGCGTCGAGGTCGATGAACAGGTCGTAAATTTCGTTCACCACTTCCTGAGGCCGCGCGTCGGCGCGATCGATCTTATTGACGACGACAATCGGAGCAAGCTTCGCCTCGAGCGCCTTACGCAACACGTAGCGGGTTTGCGGAAGCGGTCCTTCGCTGGCATCGACCAACAGCAAGACACCATCGACGAGTTTCAGGGCGCGCTCCACTTCGCCCCCGAAATCGCTATGGCCGGGTGTATCCACGATGTTGATCTTCACATCG
This sequence comes from Terriglobia bacterium, assembly GCA_050745325.1. GTDB lineage: Bacteria > Acidobacteriota > Terriglobia > UBA7540 > UBA7540 > RH2-MAG17b. Next base: position 694 of record JBOGJY010000528.1, on the reverse strand, counting down.
TTGTAGAAAATGGCGGTGTTCTTGGCCAGGATCGTGATGCCCCGCTCGCGCTCGAGCTCGTTCGAATCCATCACGCGGTCCACGTGCTCCTCGCGGGCATTGAAAATGCCGCTTTGCCAGAGCATGGCATCCACTAGAGTAGTCTTGCCGTGATCGACGTGTGCAATAATAGCGATGTTGCGAATTGAGTTATTCATGAGTTGGAATTGTAGACCGGATTGAGCGCCGGAAGGCACGCCACGCGCTGCCTGCGGGAGGTTTCCTTTGCCTGTTAAATGTTATGCTTTGGGTGCGCCACCATGTGATCCCGCGGGGGGCGCGAAGCCATTGAGCACAGCGTCGAGAATTCCCCCGCTGCGGTAATACTCAACGTCAATCGGAGAATCGAGGCGGGCCACCATTACGAAAGAAAGCTCCTTCCCGTTTTTTCCGTTGGGGCTGCCCTGCGCCGTGGCTGTGACCGTGACCTCCTGGCGCGGCCGAAGTTTGTTGAGGTCTTCGATGTCGAACGTTTCGCGGCCCGTCAGCCCGAGCGAATCAGCGCTTTCCCCGGGTTTGAACTGCAGTGGAAGCACTCCCATGCCCACCAGATTGCTGCGGTGGATGCGCTCGTAGCTCGTGGCCAGCACCGCTTTCACGCCGAGCAGCAAGGTCCCCTTGGCCGCCCAGTCACGCGATGATCCGGCGCCATACT
>JBOGJY010000527.1:0-4461 GCA_050745325.1 Terriglobia bacterium | reverse complement strand
CGTGCACTTCCGCTTGTGCACGTCGGCTCCAATGGCTATCATCGTTGGTGCCTCCTCGTTTTGGATTTACTGCCGGTCCAGTTTACCCGGACCCGAGGAGGCATCGCCTTTTCATAACATCACGGTCGGGGCTTTGCTGACCGTGGGCTTTTTTACGGATCGAAACAGACCCACGATCAATCAGAACGCGATTGACCGTAGCTACCACTGATGCCACGGGAACGCCGCAGCGCTAAAGTGCGAACGCCGCGCTCGAATGGGCGTCACGTAGGCTCCTTAGCTTCCTGACGTTGTCCAGCAAATTCGCTGTGATGGCGGCTGTAACCGAAATAGATACCAAGGCCAATAACGAGCCAGATGACGAAGCGCAGCCACGTCTCAACCGGCAAGCTGGCCATGAGCACTAGACAGCAGAGAATCGAGGCGATCGGAACTGCAGGAGCTCCGGGAACACGGAAGCCGCGCCGCCTGCCAGGCTGCCGGCGCCTGAGGACGAGTACACCGAGCGCGACCAGAACGAAAGCAAAGAGCGTTCCGATGTTGGAAAGATCAGCGAGCGTGCCGATATCGAAAATGCCCGCAGGCAGGGCAACGAAGAAACCCGCCACCCACGTGCTCACGTGCGGAGTTCGGAATTTCTGATGAACCGATGAAAAAATGCTCGGCAGCAAGCCGTCGCGCGACATGGCGAACCAGATGCGTGCCTGGCCGAGTTGGTAGACCAGCAGCGAACTCGTCATGCCGGTCAGCGCGCCAATCGTCACCCAGCGCTCGACCGTGACGAGGCCAATCGCATGCAGCGCGCCCGCGACGGGTGCGGCGTTCGCCAGCGACGGCCACTTTTGAATGCCTGTAAGGACGACAGCTACGGAGATGTAAAGAATGGCGCAGACAATTAACGACACAATGATGCCGAAGGGCACGTCTTTTTGCGGATGGGTACATTCTTCGGCGGCGGTTGAGACCGAATCAAAACCGATGTAGGTGAAGAAAACAATCGCCCCGCCGGTCAGCACTCCCTGGAACCCGTTCGGCATGAAGGGCTTCCAATTGGCTGTTCGGACGTGCGGGGCGGCCGCAGCCAGAAAGAAAAGAATCGCAACAATCTTCACGCCGACCATTACGTTGTTGGCGCCCGCGCTCTCCCGAATTCCGGTGACAAGAACCACCGTCAAAATCATCACGATCAGGAAACCTGGAAAATTGAACCAGGCTCCCGACCTGTGCCCGCCAACGAGCATGGGCTCCATAAATTTTTGCGGAAACTTTATCCCGAAAGTCTGGAGCAAGCTGTCAACGTAGGCGGAATAACCCACGGCAACCGCCATGTTACTGACGGCGTATTCCAGGATCAGGTCCCACCCGATGATCCAGGCGACAATTTCTCCCAGGGTGGCGTACGTATAGGTATAAGCGCTGCCGGCGATCGGGATCATCGAGGCGAGCTCGGCATAGCAAAGCCCCGCCAGCGCGCAGACCAGCGCCACCAGCAGAAATGAAAGGGCAATTGCGGGGCCGGCTCCTGGCCGCCCTGCCGTGCCGATGGCATGTTCGCCGTGGAGCAGCGCCGCGAGCAGAGGCGCCTTCAGGATGGAGTGAAACGAGAGAGATTCGCCGGCGGCCGCCGTGCCGGTAAGCACAAAAATTCCAGCGCCGACGATGGCCCCTATGCCAAGGGCGGCCAGCGACCACGGTCCCAAAGTCTTGCGTAGGCGATACCGCGGGTCTTCGGAATCCGCCACCAGCTTGTCGATGCTCTTGGTCCGGAAGTATTGGTTCGGCAAGGCAGGTTCCAGATGCAGGTGTCAAGTTTCAGGTGTCAGTCATCAGAAAAGCAGGCGCCGGGCGTTAGACATTAGAATAACGGATGCCGCCTGACACCTGGCGCCTGTTTCGCTTACGCCCGCCGCGCGTTGCTGGGGCCTCTCTTTTTCACCTTCGGCTTATGTGAGCCGCGAGGCTCTGTTTGCTTCGCTTTTGCCGGCCGCTTGGCACGCGCCGCGCGCTTCAGTTTCTTACGCTCTGCTCTGTCTTTGTTGGTTTTGGTGTTCATAAGGTTGGTAATTGACTACGTTCAACGATTCCTTCCATTCAGATTTTCAATCATGGTCTACAAACACATGCGCCGTCTGCGGCGAATACACAGCCGCTCGCAGCGATCATTCACTCAATGAATCGATGATTCAATGAACAAATTAATCTCACGCGAGAGTCAGCGAAGCATACTTCTGGATCAATTTCTTTCTTCCGTAGCCCGGAAAACTGACGGTGAGTTTCAGGTCCTGGCTGTCGCCTTCCGAGCCTACAATCGTGCCCAGGCCGTACTTCGGGTGGCGCACCCGCGCGCCCAATCGCCACGGGTGAGTCTGAGAAAAGTCTGCTTCCCCGCCGCGCTTGTCCCAGGGCAGGCTGTGCTTCTTGCCAAAAAACTCGTGAATGCTATCCACCGAATTAAAAGCGTTATTCCAGGAAGTCTTCGGCTTTGCGGCTTGTCCGGATGGCGAAATCGGCCCAATCAGCTCGGAAGGGACCTCGTTCAGAAAGCGCGACGGCCGCGTGGAACGCAAATATTCCTCTCCGTAGATGCGGCGGTGCGAGGCCCAGGTGAGGGTAAGCTGATGGCGGGCGCGCGTCATGCCCACATAGCACAAGCGCCGTTCTTCCTCAACCGCGCCGTCTTCCATCAGCGACAGTTTGTGCGGAAACAGCCCCTCTTCCATGCCTGCCAGGTAGACCGTCGAAAACTCGAGGCCCTTGGCCGTGTGCAGCGTCATAAGCGTAACCCGCGAACCCTCATTATAATCATCGGCGCCGGAAACGAGGGCAGCATGGTCGAGAAACTCGGAGAGCGTTTCGCCGCGCCCCTCCGCTTCCGCGGCTGCGTTGACCAATTCCTGAAGGTTTTCGATGCGCCCCTGGGACTCGGGAAGATTTTCGGCCTCGATCATCTTCAAGTATCCCGTCCGGTCGAGGATGCTTTTGAAAAATTCACTGAGCTTCAACGCCGCATGATCCTTCATCAAGCCGTTCATCAAGGCGTGGAACGCCGCCAATCCCTTTTGGGCGCGGGCGGGAAGCGCGCGCTCCCGGAGCCCACGGTCAAGCGTTTCCCACAAACTGGCGCTGTGCTCCTGGGCGGAAGCTTGCAGCGCGGAAATGGTGGAAGCTCCCAGGCCACGCGCCGGCACGTTGACAATGCGGAGGAACGCGGCCGAGTCCCGCGGGTTGGCGGCAAGGCGGGCATAGGCAAGCGCGTCTTTGATCTCAGCCCGCTCATAGAAGCGGAATCCGCCGACCATTTGATAAACGATCCCGTTGCGCCGCATTGCTTCTTCAAAGGGCCTGGACTGCGCGTTGGTGCGGTAAAGCACGCCCGCCGTTGCTTCAGGGTCAGCGGCAAGCGCGCGCCGGACGTCGTCCGCAACAAAGCAGGCCTCTTCGTCCGCATCGTAGGCGGCGTAAAGCCCCACGCGGTCCCCGCTTTTGCGGTCAGACCACAGCTTTTTCCCGATGCGCGCCTGGTTATGACCCACGACGGCCGAGGCCGCGTCCAGGATGAGTTGCGTGGATCTATAATTCTGCTCCAGGCGGATGATCTTGGCGCGCGGAAAATCCTTTTCGAAGCCCAGAATGTTTTCGATGTCTGCCCCGCGCCAGCGATAAATCGACTGGTCTTCGTCGCCAACCACGCAGAGGTTCTGGTGGCTCCGGGTAAGCTGGTGGATCAGCCGGTATTGAATCCGGTTGGTGTCCTGATATTCATCCACCATCAAATACCGGAACCATTCGTTGTAGCTTGCGCGCACATCAGCGGCCTGCTCAAAAAGCTCGGCGGTTTTGAGAAGCAGGTCGTCGAAGTCCAGAGCGTTGGCTTCACGGAGCTTCTTGTCGTACCGCTCGAAAACGGAAGCGAGCTTCTCGGTCAGCGCGTCGCTCGCGTTACGGTAAAGCTCGGCGGGAGAAATGTCCCGGTTTTTGGCGTGACTGATGCGCGATTGCGCCGCGCGCGCGGGAAGTATCTCTTCGCTCAAGCCAAGCTCGCGCGTCGCCTGCTTGATCAGCCGCTCCTGGTCGTCTGTGTCGTAGATGGAGAAATCCCGGTGATAGCCCAGTTGATCGATGTCCCGCCGCAGCACACGAACGCAAAACGAATGGAAGGTGGAAATGACCGGGCTGCCGCCGGCCCCGGAGCCATCGAGCAGTTTCGCCACGCGCTCCTTCATCTGCGCGGCGGCTTTATTGGTAAAGGTGACGGCCAGAATACGTTCGGGCTCAACGTTGAGGTTGAGAATCAGGTGCGCGATCCGGTAAGTAATCACCCGGGTTTTCCCGCTGCCCGCGCCCGCCAGAATCAGCAGTGGGCCATCCGTTGCTTCTACGGCCTCACGCTGCGCGGTGTTCAAGTGGCCCAGAAATGATGACATGGTCAGGCAGCCATTCTACACGATTGCCTTCGGCTGC
>JBOGJY010000526.1:0-2514 GCA_050745325.1 Terriglobia bacterium | reverse complement strand
AGCTACAATCCGCCGCTCAGTTGCTGTTCGCGCACGACGACGGGCTTCGCATCAGCCTCGTCTTCTCAGGCTTAGGAGCACTCATTTTTAATTGGCTCCTCTTCCAATCACGCTATATTCCGCGAGTCATCTCAGGCTATGCGGTTTTCGCTGACGCCTTTGTAATTTTGTCCTGCTTTTCGCTATTCGTCGCACCGGGCAGCGTCCGAATCCTCTTCCCCTGGTTCCCCCTCGCAAACTTCCTGGCCATGCTCTCCCTCGGCCTCTGGCTCATTATCAAAGGAGCAGCTATCTACCCACAAAGCGTCGAAGTCATCGCCTGATCTTCCGCTAAAGAAGAGCTGCGGGGCCTATCACCTCGCTGCGCCACCTTGCCCGCGCGTTCGGGACCGGCGCCGAGGAACTCCCATGTGACCAATACCGGAACCGGCGGTCACAGACCGCCGCTACAGCAGCAGTTATCACACAGATTCTTCAGGGTCGGCCGCTCCCCTTTGGGGAGCAAGAACTACCGGCGAATTCAACATTACCGTACACATCGCAAACGCAGTGATGCGCGCCCCATGAGCGCGTCCAGGTTCCTTGCTCGTCCCTCGTCCCTCGCCTCTTGCCCCTCGCCCCTATGGCGTCTTCAGATAGCGGCTGGCAAATTTCAGGAACCATGGCCAGTTTGGCGCATCCGTATGCCCGTGATGGTGCTGCCGGAAAACGAGGTCGCCGTCGAGCAGCGGAGTGCCGATGGGCGGGAACACTGTAGTTCCAAGACCTTTCTTACCCAGCAATTCATAAACCGGACTTGCCGCGGCGGCGGCCATGAACATGCCCCTGGCGTCTACCCATCCATCACCCTGGGTCGCGCCACCGCTGATGAACACCGGGCGCGGCGCACACATCGCGATCAGCTCGTGAGAGTCTACGGGTAAGTCATTCGGCGTCAGCGGACCCGCGTACTTCAGGAAGTTGCCCGCCATCCAATGGTATTCGTTTGTTGCCGCGACGTTTTCCAGCCGTTCGCCAAAATTGCGCCGGTAAATAGCGGCGCCACCCATGCCGGAGGAGCTGACATAGGCGATGGCAAAACGCGAGTCATACGCCATGGCAACCAGCGTCGCCTTACCATAGCGCGAGTGACCCTCCAGGCCAACTTGCTTGGCGTCCACCGATTTATCGGTCTCAAAATAATCGAGAGCGCGGCTCGCGCCCCAAGCCCAGGCGCGCAGCGCGCCCCAATCGTTGAGCTTGCGCGGCTGGCCTTTATTGCACAAGCCGATGATACCCTCTGTCAAACCCGCGCCATTATCGGCCTGAACGCTGTTCGGGACGAGCACGGCATAGCCCCAGCCCTTCGCCAGAACCTGCTGCTGCCAGGTGGGGCCGGAGGGAGGAGGAGGCAGCTTGATTCCGCGCGCTTTCATCATCGCCCGGAAGCGCGCGAAGAATGCCGGGTCGAAACCGAATTGCATCATCACCGGGACGGGTCCCTTGGCGTTCGCCGGCGTGGTCAGCGTGAGTTCGATATTGACCGTAACCAGCGGATATGAGGAATTATCCACGCGGCCCACCAGATGCTTCGTGACCACGGGCACGCCGCCGTTCGTCTCATGCGTCGTGCTCGTCACTTCCCAATTCACCTTCGGCGTGTGCTTGGGAACCCAGCCGTAGATATCCTGGTTGAAGTCCCGGACAATTTGCGGGCGGCGCACCTTCCACCACATCGCGGCCGTGGTCACTTTCTTGCCGTTGTTCAAGACCAATGGGCTCGGTAGATTCGGATAAGGATTGGCCTTGGATTCATCGTAGTTCACCGCATTCGGCGCCTGCGGGTGATTCGGGTCTGCTCCCGGCCGCAGCGACTTGATGTGTAGCAGGTCCATCGTCCTCTCATGGTCCTGCTCGGAGGTTAGATGTGCCACCGGAGGCAAACCAGAAGGCGACTTAGCGACTTGATGTGACTGATTGGCCTGCGTAGCCTGACTGACTTGCCTAGCCCCGGAGACACGCTTTGCGGCGCGCCCTTTGGGGACGGCAACTAACGCGAAAGCAGCTAATCCCAATAACCATCGATTCCATCGCGGGGTATTCAAAGATTCCTCCTTTATAATTCCGACTTACTCTCGATCTATTTGTTTGAGCCGTGAACTATATCATAAGAAATGATCCTGTCAAGAAAAAAAGGCCGTTCTCTTCACCGTCTCTAACCTCCCCCCAGCGCGCGCACGTCTTCGTTGTCGGGGCGAGGCTGAGGGAATCGCAGAAATTCTTCTTTTTTGTCCCATTTGTCTCAAAAGTCTCAATGGGGTCTGGTATGCTTGTTGTAGCGCAGAGTTTTGTGGTTAAAACTTTGCGGCTTTTCGTTGGGACCACCGAAAAACCGCAGAGTTTCAAAAGCAAAACTCTGCGCTTGTATCTTGGTTTTCATCCTCGTTTTGGTTTTTTGAGCTGTACTTTTGGTTGCAAGAGACAGGCCGCTGCCTTGCTGGGGGGGAAGCAAGGCAGCGGCCAAAAACATTCGCG
>JBOGJY010000525.1:0-19812 GCA_050745325.1 Terriglobia bacterium | reverse complement strand
ATTCTGAGCGGCGGTTTGAGCGTTGCTCGCGCCAGGGAGCTGGCTTTTCAGATTCGAAGCGCCCGGCAGCATTTCGGTAAGCCACAAAAGGGCAGAACCGGCCACTGCCTGAGCCGCCGCCGTGGCGGAATCGGATGGGTTCGATGCCAAAGCCGTGTTCTGAGAAGACGCCGCTGGAGCAGAAGTTGGTGTTCCGGGGGCGCCGGATGGGCCGGATGGGTTCGTTGCTTGGTTCGGCGCGGGAGCTGCGGCTGCTTGAGAGGGCGCGGGCGATGTGGACGCAGGTCGCCGCGGTTTGCCGCTTTGGGCGGTCTTCGATTCCGGCGTCGATGCCGATCCTGGTGTTGACGTGCTGGAGGAATTGTCCTTCCCGATCGCCCGGTCCAGATGATCCGCAAATGTTGGCTGCCCCGATTGAGACGGGGCCGACGGGGCCGGCGGGGCTTGCCCTCCGCTTTGGACGGGAGGTAACGGCGCGATTTCACTGTGCACGGCGGTTGTGTTCATCGCTTAAGGTCCTACGAGAGATTCACCTATTGCATGTCGCGGTCCACACCCGTGCGACCATCAGGGAATTCATGTAACTTGTTTGTTATCAATAACATGATGGATTGGCTAGGGTTTCGGAAGAGTTTTGTTTCGGGATGGCGGCGGCAGAACTGGCCGGAGGGATGGGCAAGGTTTGCCTAAAGTAGCGCCGGGCTTTACGCCAGGCATGCCGCCCTAAAGGGCGGCGCTACAAGTAAACGTATTTGGAAAACGCAACACTAGCGAGGCCTCGCATCTGACCCGTCAGACCAACGGGGCGCACAACACCACCGCGAAGCGGTGGAACATGAGTAGCCGTGGGTGGAACCCACGGAACGTGAACCACGGTCCTTACCTCCGCAACCCCGGAGAAATTTTTGTAGCGGCGGCCTCTGGCCGCCGGTCTTAACTATTTAAAAACCGGCGGCGAGACGCCGCCGCTACAGCAACTTCCCGGCGTTTTCACACAGCCCTTTCAGGGCCGCCTGCTTCCCTACGGGCCACCCTCTTCCTCAATGGGAGGGATGGGGGCGGGGGCGCCGTCGTTCGAACGTGCGCCAATGCGCCGTGCAAATAAATCGTCAATTCTCTGTTGCTCACGGCGCTCTTCAATCTGATGGAATGCTTGCCACTGGCGCTCGCGCACGCTCTCAATGGTCTTGCGCTTCTTTTGCGACTCCCAGAAGATGTCTACCTGCTTGATGACCTGAAGATCCAGCGCCTCGATCAGCCGGGCAAGCTCCCGCTGCCGGCCGGACTCCAATTGGAGGGATGCCTCCTCCATCCGGAACTCCCCGCCCGGCAGCCCCGCCTGAAGCTTCAATTCCAGCGCTTCAAATTCGCGCCGTCGCCGGCTTTCAACCTCGTCCAACTCATTACGCACCCGGCCACGCGACGCGTTCAAGAGCACGAGGCGCATCCGCTCGCGCTGCTCGTAAATCTTGCGCAGCCGCAACAAGCCGCGAAGTGGGAACTCAAAGGGCATAGCGCAATCACTCCGGGAGCGCCATAAGGGCAGCAACCGTTTCGGCAAACGGGGCAGGCTTTTCCGTTTCCTGCTCGAGAAAATTGTTAATGGCGGGAAGCACCGCGACGGCGCGGTCAAGCACGGGGTCGAGTCCCTTCTGGTAAGCGCCGACGCGGATCAAGTCTTCCGAGGCCGCGTGGGAAGCGAGCAGCTTCCGCAGCCGCCGGGCCTTATCGAGGTGTTCGCGCGCGCAGACGGAGGTCATCAGACGGCTGAGGCTGTCGAGGACCGAAATGGGTGGAAAATGGTTCTGCATGTTGAGGCGCCGGTCGAGCACGATGTGGCCGTCGAGCAAAGCACGTACGGCGTCGACCAGCGTATCCTGTTGATCGTCACCCTCCATCAGGACGGTGTAAAAGGCCGTGATGCTGCCGTTCCCGAAGCGCCCGGCGCGCTCAATCAGGCGGGCCAGTAGGGTGAAAACCGAGGGCGTATAACCGCGCGAAGTGGGAGGCTCTCCGGCGGCAAGCCCGATTTCGCGCTGCGCCATGGCCACCCGCGTGAGCGAGTCCACCACCAGCAAGACGTTCTTGCCGCGCGAGCAGAAATACTCCGCCACGGAAGAAGCGGCAAGCGCGGCGCGAATGCGGACCAGCGGGGGCTGGTCTGACGTTGACGCCACCACCACCGACCGGCGCCTGCCTTCCTCGCCCAAAGCCTTTTCCAGAAACTCGCGCACTTCTCTGCCGCGCTCGCCCACCAGCGCCAGCACCGTAACATCTGCGGCGCTGCCGCGCGCCATCATGCCGATCAAAGTGCTTTTCCCCACCCCGCTGCCGCCGAAGATGCCCAGGCGCTGGCCTCGCCCCGCGGTGATGAGTCCGTCGATGGCCCGCACGCCGCAGCCGATGGGATCGACAATCGGAATCCGTTCCAGGGGGAGCGGCGGCGCCGAGTGCAGGGGCCATTTCCGTTCAATCCGGTAGCGGGGGCCGGAATCAATCGCCTGGCCCGAGCCGTCAATGACGCGGCCGATCAGACCCTCCCCCACCCCAAGACTCGGATGCGCGCCCCAGGTGGTGATGCGGTCGCCGTAGCGGATCCCTTCGACCTTCTCGAGCGCCATCGAAAGGACGGTAGGGCCGCGAAAACCTACTACCTCGCCTTCGTACACGTGGCCGGTTCCATCCATGATTTCGCAGCACTCGCCCACGGCGCAAAACGGGCCCTCGGATTCCACCAGTTGCCCTGTGGCTTGGGTGACGCGCCCCCACCAGCGCAGCGTGGAATTGGCTTCAACTTGGTTAAGATATGAGCTCAGCATGGGCGCCAAGATTAGAAACGTTGATTCTAAAGGATCGCTAGGCTTCGTTCCGTGAATTTTTGTGTACTTCTCCCATTCTCTCCGGCTATTTTCTAATCTTTGGGCGCCCGCCGTTTTGTAGCGCAAAGTTGTTTTGTAACTCTGCGGTTTTTCAATGGTCCCAACCAAAAGCCGCAGAGTTTTAACCGCAAAACTCTGCGCTACAAGGCCTTCACTCAACCTATCAGACCACTCTGAAACTTTTGCGACAAATGGGATAAATGGGACGGTTTTTTCACCCGCGTGCCCCCACGGGGGGAGCAGCGCCGGCTCTTTCCAAAATCGCAAGTCTAAAATCCGAAATTAGAAAAGCCCTCGCCGCCTACAAATGGAGTTGAGGCTTTTCCGGCGCGCTGCCCGGCCGCTCTTTCAGGAGGTCCAAAAAGCCGCGCTCGATCTCAGCCAGTTGCGAATCGAGGGAAACGTCCGTGGCGCCCATTTCGGTCACGATCACGCAACGCGGGCCATTCAGTGAGTCGTCGGCGGCAACCTCGATGGTGAGGTCATGAATTTTCCCTATGGCGGCCCGCCAGGAATCCGCCTGATTGGGGGGAACCCGGACTTTCACCGCCGTTCCATTGGCGATTTTTTCGAGAGCCACCCGCACCACACCGGTGAGAAGCATGGGATCGACTTGCGCCTCGCGGTGCAAGACCTTGCGCGTAATTGACAGCACAAGCTGAACCACTTCCCCTTCGAGATGCTGGTAATGCGACTCGCGCCCCTTAGCAAATTCGGAAAGCGCGGCGGCAACCTCAGAGCGGTCGGCGGCGAGAGCCTTCTCGAGGTTTTCCCGGCCCTGGGCCGCTGCGTCCTCAAACCCTTTCTGCCACGCCTGCTGTTCCCTCGCCTGGATTTCCTCTTCCGTAGGGCCGCTCTCGACGCTAAGCGCCGGGGTTGCGGGCGGGTCGGGATCGATGGACCAGAGAGGCTCGGTGCCAGAGGGTAAATTGGGTAAATTGTCCGTGCCGATCCCTGCCGCGGCGCCCAGAATTTCAACCCCCTGGTATCTGAATTCCTTCACATCGACGGCGCGCTCACGCAGTTTTGGCAGCATCCGGGCTTTAGACAACAAAGGCATCTTGTTCCTCATTTCTCAAACTGATCTTGCCCTCCGCTTCGAGGGCGCGAAGGGTGTTAATCACCTCGCCTTGCGCCTTAGCCACGTCGCGCATCCGCACCGGCCCGAGAGCGTCCATGTCCTCCTTCAGCATCTCGGCCGCGCGTGAAGACATGCCCTTCACGATGTGACCTTTCAAATCTTCGGTAGCGCCCTTCAAAGCCACCGCCAGGGTCTTTTTGTCAATGGCGCCCAGGCATTCGCGGATGCCGCTTTCAGGTACCGTCAGCAGGTCTTCGAAGGTAAACAGGACGTCCCGGATCGCCACCGCCAGATTCGGGTCACTCTGCTCGATGGATTCCAAAACCGCTTTGCTGGCGGCCGGGTCCAGGTTGTTGAGCATGTTGGCCACAGTATTGACTCCGCCATACGACAACCGGTCGTGGCTCCTTCCCATCGACTCAAATTTCTTTTGCACGGCGGAGAGAACGTTCTGCACGGTGTCGCCTGAGATCTGGCCCATCCGGGCCAACCGCTCCACCACCAGGCCGCGGCCGTCTTCGGGGAGCAGCGAGAGCAGCGCCGAGCCGATCTTGCTTCCCATGTGCGCGAGAATTAGCGCCACCGTCTGCGGCTGCTCATCCTGAATCAGTTTCACCAATTGCTTGGGATCGGATTTACGCAAGTCGGAAAGATCGACCGACCTCGCCGGCTTCGAGTGAATCGCCAGCTCGAGCAGCCGGTTGGCTTCCTGACCGCCAAACGCGGCGTTAAGCAGTCTTCCGGCATAGTCCATGCCGCCCGCGGCCAGGAACTCCTGCGCGGAAACCAGCTTGTTGAATTCTTCAAGAATTTGCGCCGAGGCTTCCTGCGACACGAACTGGACGTTGGCGATTTCCGCCGTGATCCGCTGCACGTCGGCGGGCGTCATCCGCCGCAAGATCTCGCTTGCGGCCTTATCCCCGAGCGAGATGAGGAGCACCGCGGCCTTTCGCGCCCCGGACAAATTCTGCGTGGTGGTCGTGACGTCCTGCATGATTATTCCTCGTCCTCGCGCAGCCATCCCTCAATCAGCCGCCCGGCCTCCGCCGGAGTCTTTGTGACCTTGGCCACCAACGCCTCCTTGAGAAGGGAGGTTTTTTGCCGCTCCGATCGCATCGGCTCATCAATCCCCTCGAGCGGCGCGCCGCCGGCGGCTGCGAGCGCCGGCGCGGACCCCGGAGAACCAATCCCCGGCGCCGAGGCGCCCGCTTCGATCTCGCCGCCACCCGCTTCGGGCAGCTCCCGAGGCGCGGCGCCAAGCTGCTTGACCAGCGGTTGCACCACAAACAAAAAGATCAAGGCCCCTAACAACCCGAGAACGAGATACCGGATGAGGTAGCCGTACTGATTAAGAACCGGCCCAAGCTTCTGGAGGCCGGAAAGGGGGCCGGAAGTTTGTAGGGGAGTAATTTCGAACGGCATATTTTCGACTGTGACCACGTCCCCGCGCGCCGGATCGAGCCCGAGCACGGCGGACGCCAAGGCCTGAATCTGCTTGAGCTCTTCGGGCGTGTGCACAACGCTGACTTCGGTTTTTTTACCGTTCACCAGCTTGGTCTCAGCTTTGTTATCCACCAGAATCGCGGCCGTGATCCGTTGGATGGTCCCAGGCGGCCGCACCGTGTGCACCACCGTGCGGCCCACGGCAAAGGTTTTGCTGTCGCTGGTGACGCCGCTGTTGGCGTCCGAGCTCGAATTATCGGCGGCTGTAGTGGCATTCTGATTGGCGCCGCTGGCCGGGCTGGTGTTGTTCGGGTTGGGAGGGTTGCTGGTGTTGGCGGGGCTGTTGGCGCTGCCCGATTGGTCCTGCGGAACGTTGCTGGCGGCGCCCGGGATTCCGGCCGCGCTGGTTCCGTCATCGCCGCCGTCCGACGTCATCTGCGAGGTAAGAACCACGGAATCCTTGGGATCGTAAGTTTCCTGCGTGTTCTCGGCCGACGCCTGGTCGTATTCAACCGTCGCCTTGGCCACGAAGTGATCGGCGCCGAGGATCGGGCTTAGCGTTGCGGTCAGCTTTTGATCGAGGGCCTGCTCATATTCCCCCGCCCCTTCGGGCGACCCCGGCTTCACGCCGCCTCGCATGACGATGGGGACGTTCCCATCCGCGTCGATCACCGTAACGTTTCCGGGATCCAGCGTATCCACCGCGCTGGCTACCAGGAACGTGATCGCCTTGAGCGAGCGGTCTGACAGGCGCCCGTTACGCAGCTTGACCAGGACGGAGGCTTTCGCCTGCCTCTGCTGCTCGGTAAAGAGAGAATCGTGCGGCAGAACCAGATGGACCCGCACCGCTTCCACATCGTTCAAGTCCTGTATGGTGCGCTCAAGTTCCCCTTCGAGCGCGCGTTGGTAATTGACCTGCTCGGCAAAATCGCTCTCCCCCCAGTTGGGCCGGTCAAAAATCTCGAAGCCGAGACGCCCTGACTGCGGAAAGCCTTCGGACGCCATGTCCAGGCGGGCCTTTTCCATGCGCTCCTCAGGCACGCTCAAGGTTTTTTCGTCCGAGGAGAGCTGCGAGGAGATGTTCTCCTGCGCGAGGCGCTTCACAATGTTGTTCGCCTCCGCCGGATCCAAGCCGGAGTAGAGGACTTTGTAGTCGCCCCGTCCGAGGAGCGAGACAAACACCCACAAACTACCCGCAACGGCAATCAGAGAAAGCGCAATGAGAATCCTCTGCCGCGCGGTGAGGCCGAAAACGAAGGAGCGCCCTTGTTGCAAGACCTGGGATGCGTCGAGTGCCATGAATCAGTCCCTAAAACTGCATGTTGTAAACATCCTGGTAAGCCTGGACAATCTTGTTGCGAACCTCCATGACCATCTCGAACGAGAGGTTCGCCTTTTCAACCGCGACCATCGCTGATTGAACGTCTCCCCCCTGGCCGGTGACCACGGAAGAAACTTTCTGGTCGGCCTCGCTCTGAATTTGCTGCGCCTGCTGGAGCGTCTGCTTCAGCGTATCGATGAACTGCGGCTGGTTACTCGTGATTTGATTGACTTGCTGCTGGTTAAAGCTCGCCGGATCAATGGGCGGCAGGCTTGAGGGAATAGGAATCATGCGCTCTCTCTCCGATAGTTAACGATTGGGTTTCTGTCTCAGGGGGCGAAGCAACCCCGGTCGCCCTTCCGGCGTCGTGCGGGAATATCTTCGTGTTAGCTGAGTATGGTAAGCGCCTGCGTGATCATCGATTTCGTCGCTTGCACGGCGTCGATGTTGAGTTCGTAAGAACGCGCCGCTTCCATCAGGTCCACCGTCTCTTCGGCCGGGTTGATAGCCGGGTATTCCACATAACCATGCGCGTTTGCGTCCGGGTTGGACGGGTCATAACGCTGCACCGGAGGCGTAGGATCGGTAACCACCTTCACCACTTGGACGCCCCGCACCGCGTTGTCCGCCGCCGAATCGAAGGTCTCGCCAAACGAGGGCGCGGTCACCTGCGCCGTTCCAAATACCACCTCTTGCCTATGATAAGG
This sequence comes from Terriglobia bacterium, assembly GCA_050745325.1. Taxonomy (GTDB): domain Bacteria; phylum Acidobacteriota; class Terriglobia; order UBA7540; family UBA7540; genus RH2-MAG17b. The sequence continues at coordinate 12,381 of JBOGJY010000525.1, read as the reverse complement.
ACCACCGCCCGGAGTGCGCGTAGTCTCCGCGTTCGCCAGGTTGCTGGCCACGATTTCGGCGCGCTGGCGCTCGGCCATCAGCGCCGAGCCACTGACGTCAAACAAGTTAAACAGGTTCATGGTTACGCTCCGTTATTTTCGTTGATTGCCATCTGAATGCGGCTGAATTCCTGCCGCAGCAATGCGATTGCCGTGCGATATTGCAGTTGCACACTCGAAAGAATGAGAGCTTCGCGGTCCAGACTGACGTTGTTGCCGTCGGGCCGCTCGATCAGCCCTTGCGGGTTGTAGACCTGCGGCGGCAGCGGCGTGGCGTCAAAACCCTCAGAACTTTGACCGGCGCGCTCGAGCGCGTCATGAAAGTTAATGTCCTCGGTCTGGTAGCCCGGCGTGTCGATGTTGGCGATGTTGCCCACCACCAGCTTCTCGCGGAAGCTGGCCACGTTCATATAGCTCAGGATTTTCTCGATCGAATTTGTATCCAGCCAGCTCATAGGGCCTCCCTCGGTGGCAAGCCGTACTCACGAATTTTATTGCGAATGGTGCGCAGGCTGATGCCGAGCATGGCGGCTGACCGCGTGCGGTTTCCGCCTGTGGCTTCGAGAGTTCGCGCCAGCAGCTCTTTTTCAGCTTCCCGCATGGTGACCCCCGCCTCGAGCGCGTTGGCCGCCGCCGGCGCCGCCTTGAACGCCAGCCCTTCAAAAGCTTCAACTCCGATGACTCCGCCGGTTGAGAGTGCGATGGCGCGGCGCACGAAATTCTCCAGCTCCCGCACGTTTCCCGGCCAGTCGTAATCCTTCAGCCGGTCCAGAAACTCGCCGGATAAAGCCGTTCCGGCTTGCGCCGGCTGTTCTCCGTATTTCCGCGCGAAATGACCGGCAAGCTCGGGAATGTCCTCCGGATGTTCGCGGAGGGGCGGAATGGAAAGGGGAATCACGTTGAGACGGTAGTAGAGATCGAGGCGGAATTTCCCTTCCTGGGCAAGATCCCGCAAAGACCGGTTGGTGGTTGCGATCACGCGCACGTCAACCGCCACCGACCGTGTGTCACCCAGCCGGTCGACTTCGCGCTCCTGCAGCACCCGCAGCAGCTTGGGTTGCAGCACCAACGGCATTTCGCCGATTTCGTCCAGCAACAGCGTGCCGCCGTTCGCCAGTTCAAACTTGCCGGGCTTAGTGGCGCTGGCTCCGGTGAACGCGCCGCGCACGTGGCCAAACAGCTCGCTCTCGAGCAGAGCTTCGGGAAAGGCCGCACAGTTGACCGCCACAAACGGACCCTTGCCGCGCGCGCTCACCTCGTGAATCAACCGGGCCACCATCTCCTTACCCGTGCCACTTTCAGCCTCGATCAGAACGTCGGCGGTGGATTGCGCCGCTTGGCGCGCGCGCTCGATCACCGCGCGAAAACGCGGCGAGGCCCCGATGAGCCTGCTTTCGGCGGGCGCGGAAGGGAGGGCGCTCGCTTTCAACGTGCTCTGGATCACCCGCCGTAGTTCTTCAAACGTAACCGGCTTAATCAGGTAATCGCTCGCCCCTTCTTTCATGGCGGCCACCGCGTCCTGAATATTGGCAAATGCGGTGAGTAGAATAACCTTGGTGAGCGGGCCAAGAGCGCGGATTCCATGCATGACGCCGAGTCCGTCGCCGTCCGGCATGCGCATGTCCGTAATCACGAGCGGGCACGGCTCCGTTTTAAAGAGCTCCAAAGCTTCCGTTTTTCCCGAGGCCGTCCGCACCTTCCATCCCTGGCGGAGGAAGTTCGCCTCGAGCGCTGTCCGCATGGCCATTTCGTCATCGACGACGAGCACGCTTTGCCTCATGGATTGGCTCCCAAAAGTGGTAGATAGAGTGAGAAAGTGGTTCCCTTTCCAAGCTCGCTTTCAACCTGGATCGTTCCCCGGTGGTGCGCCGTCACGCGCTTGCAGACCGCCAGACCAAGGCCCGGACTGCTCTTCATCGTGGTGAATCCCGGGTCAAATATCTTTTCGAGATGCTCTGGCGCAATCCCCACGCCACCGTCTTCGAAGTCGATCCGGGCCTGGCGCCGTCCACCCGTCTGATCAGCCGGTCCGATGCCCACGCGGATTTTCAAACATTTTCCCGCCGGCATGGCCCGAAAAGCGTTGATCGCAAGGTTGAAGAATACTTGTTGCAGGCGGTGGGCGTTCGCGGGGATCAGCACTTCGCGGCAGCCGGGGTTGAACTCAATCCCCATCCCGCGCTGAAGCGCCAACGGCTGTAAAAATTCAATGGTGTCCGCCAGGAGCTGCACGGCGTTCAGCGGCGCGAGTTGGGAAGGCGCCATCGAGTGAAAATGCAAAACGTTATTGACGGTCGCCGACAGCGCCCGCAGCCCCGCCTGCATGTGGACGATCCACTGCGAAACCTCGGTTTGGTCTTTCGTGGCGTCCCGGATCAGCCCGGCAAAAAGTTCCAGGCTGCCGAGCGGATTGCGAATCTCGTGGGCGAGTAAAGCCGTCATTTCCGCCAGCGCCCTCATGCGGCGGGCAAACTCGCGCTCCTCTTCGAAACGCTTCTGCTCGGTTGCGTCCCGCAGGATAAAAACCATCTCGTCCTGTGCGTCGCTTCCCTGCGACCGCATGGCGCAGGTCACCGCGAAAAACTTCTTTCCTTCTCGCGTCTCAAGAGCCCAAATCCGCTCCGCGCCCCGAGCCTCTGACGCAATTTCTTTCAGGATTGAGCGCAGGTTATCGGGAATCGAGGCGTCAGAATGCGCGCCTGCGTCGGGCGCGCCAGCCAAGAGCTTGTGAGCAAGAGGGTTGCCGAATCGCAGTTGAAAGCGGCCGTCCACGGCCAAAACCCCGCACGGCAGGTCCTCCAATAGCCCGGCCAGGTAGGTCTTTATCCTCTTGTTTTCCGCCAGGCTGCGCGCTAAATCCTGATTTTTAATCTCGAGCTCGTGCCTCAGCATCGCAAGCTCTCCCTGGAGCTTGAGGTACGACGTTTCAAGCGACCCGGCAACATGAGTAAAGGACTCGAACGCCTGAACGAGGGATTCACGGTCCAGCGGCATGGGTTCATTAGACCGGATTGAACATTCTTGCCGGGTAGCAGGCAAAGTTGGCATGGCGGGATAGTGCGAAGCACGACCCGTGCCACTTTACACCTCATGAGCTAAATTTTCTCTTATGCGTGCAGATTAAGGATAGCTTTGGAAGGCGGTTTTGCCGCCTGAGATAGCCCGGCCGTTTTGGCAGGAAGCCTTGGGAATAGGCCAAGCGGCCTCATCAACTGCTTAAGCTTGCTGCCAGGGCGTTTGCAGGCTGATGTACTTGGGAAGGATTTCCAGGTACTGTTCTGAAAGAATGAAGGCCCTTTCGATCACATGCTGGAGTTCGCGCACGTTTCCCGGCCACGGATGCTTTCCTAGCAGCTTTCCTGCCTCTCTGGAAATTACCTTGGATGGAAGGTTTCCCTCGCGGCAGAAAGCGTTCAGGAAGCTCGAGCTCAGCGGAAGTATATCCTCGGGGTGATCGCGCAGCGGAACGAGGTCGATTGGAAAGACCGACAGACGGTAGAACAAATCTTCGCGGAACGCTTTTTCAGACACCCGCTTGGCCAGCTCCGCGTTGGTCGCCGCAATGACCCGCACATCCACCCGAATCACGTCCGGGCCGCCGAGCCGCTGCACCTCGCCTTCCTGGAGGAAGCGCAGGAGTTTCGCTTGCATACTGAGCGGAAGGTCCCCCACCTCATCAAGGAAGAGCGTTCCACCGTGGGCCGCGTGAATGCGCCCCATGCGCGACTGAAATGCTCCCGTAAAGGCGCCGCGCGCATAACCAAACAACTCGGCTTCGAGCAGCGTTTCGGGTATAGCGGCGCAATTGACCGTAATAAAAGGCTGCTTGTGTCTTGGGCTCAGCAAGTGGATGGCCTTCGCCACCAATTCTTTCCCCGTGCCCGTCTCACCGGTCAGCAAAACCGTTGTCGAGTGCTGGGCTACCAGCCGCGAAACCTTGTACAGATTTTGCATGGCCTGACTTACACCGATCATCCCGGGCAGGGGTTCGACTGTCAGTTCGCACGGGTTTTCGCTGGCGCCGGACGGGAGATCTTGATCGGCTGGGATCTCCGGAGAACTCGCCGAAGTCTGGAAAGTCTCTTCCGCGCTCATAGCGGAGCGCATTTCTTCCTCTTGACCGCGCTCGTCCGAGCCTGGATCCATCACCAGGACCTTCACTTGCGGATGCCGCTTCTTGACGATGCTCAGGATCTCATTCACATCTAAGTCCGGCAACCAATTATCAAGCAGCAAAGCCTGATAGCAGCCCTCTTCGAGCTGGGCAAGCGCCTCAGCGCCGCCGCGGGCTTCCTGCACACTACAACGAGCGGAGCGAAGCGAATCGAGGAGCTTTCTGCGAAAATTATCATTGGAGCTGGCAATAATCGCGCTCGAAAACAAGGGGCTACTCAACTGAGTGCTCATTGAACCTCTCAAACTAAAAAATAAAACGTCTGGATTAGAAGCCATTCATGCCGCTTGGCGGCGCCCGTAAGATGGAAACAACCCGTCGCCCCCAGCTTCTCTTCTGAAGGAAGCGTTCGGCCCGCTTGGCGGGCTAGACGAGGGATTTTCATAAGTTTTCAGGGCATAATTTAAGAATTTAATGAGAAAACCATAAGGTCTTTCTCATTTGGCCTTTGACCGGGCCTTTCAAAAGCTCAGCCGTTTGCAGCCCAGAGTCGCTAATATGCTGCGGCCGACGAAATCCCCCGGCTTACAGCCAGCGTCATTGCGAGCCTGATCTGCGATCCCGGCCCCGTCACGCGATAGACTTCAAGCGATCCTCCGAGTAATTGAATCATCCCCCCGGCCAAAGACCATTCCGTGTCGCCTGCCGCTGCGGCCCGGCCGGGAAACAGGTTTTCAAGAGCCGTTCCGTCCCGGCTTTTCGAAACCTCGCTGCCGCAACCAGCTTCGGAATAAGAGAGTTTGAATTGTGCGTTTCCACGACGTCTGTCTAACCGGACTTCCACCGCCCCGCCAGTGGGGCTCGTCCGGACTGCCTTCCCGAGGACTATCGAAAACGCCCTTTGCAGCACTTCCGCGTCGGTTTCAACATTTGCATCCTCTAAAGCATTCCAGTCAATCCGCAAGTCCTTCAATCCGGCCTCGGAGCGCTGCGCTTCGACTACGCCACCAACAAGTTTGGCCAACGGAACAAAAACGATTGTGGCTTTGCTCATCTCTCCCAATATGCGGAAATCGCCTACCAAGCGGCCCATATTGCCCAAATTACGGAAGCACCGGTCGAGAGTGCCTTTCAACTCAGCTTCGCTGTGCTGGAATCGCAGCGCCAACTCAACCTCGCCCAGAAGGACGGTGAGGGGCTGGCTTATTTGGTGAGCAAGCAACCCAAGTAATCTCAATCCGGGCTGGTGGTCAAATGCTGTCTCTCCAAGCTGCCTTGCTTCCCCAACTGAATTCTTCATACGCAAAAAGATCTACTTTCCCGGATGTGGTTTGCGCGATGGGTGAGCGTCACAACCATGCCGTCATCAGGCCTTGGCGCCCATCAGATAGCCGGAACCCCGCAGAGTGTGAATAAGGGGAAGGGGAGTGCCCTCATCAATCTTTTTCCGGAGATAGTTAATGTAAACGTCAACCACGTTGCTGACCGTGTCGGGCGCCAGCTTCCAGACGTGCTCGATAATCATCGACCGCGTCACACATCGCCCCGCGTTTTGCATCAAGTATTCGAGCAGCGCCAGCTCTTTCGGCGTCAATTCGATCTGCCGGTCCCCCCGCCGGGCGGCGCGATTTACGCGGTGAAGCTCAAGGTCCTCCACGCGCAGGATGGGCTCGCAGTTTCCTCTCGAACGGCGCAGGAGCGCGCGGGCTCGGGCCGAAAGCTCCGAAAAAGCGAAGGGCTTGGGCACGAAATCGTCCGCCCCGAGGTCGAGCGTGCGGACGCGCTCTTCCACTTCCCGCCTGGAAGACAAAATCATTACCGGAACAGATCCATTGTTCGCGCGCAGATGCTTCAGGACTTCAACGCCATCACCTTTGGGGAGATTTAAATCGAGGATAACCAAGTCGTACTCTTCGGTGTCCGTCAGTCCCTCCGCCTGGTGGCTATCGAGGGCCACGTCCACCGTGTACTGCTCGGCTTCAAACCCTTTGCGAAGGAACGTGAGGACGGGTTCATCATCATCTACGATGAGCAGGCGCATCCGTAACTCCTCCTCCAAAAAGACAATCAAAGAAAATGCCCGGCTGACGCCGAGGCTGGCCGCAATCACTGGCTATATATCCCAGCCAGGGTATTTACCGATATAATAATATATCATAAATAATTAACATGCCAACAAAAAATGAAATTCTTATTTGGTCCCCGGTCAAGGCCAATTCAGACTCTACGGTGGGACCGCATCACAGCCCGCATTCAGAGCATCGGCGGTTTTCTTACATTTCATTAAGACATTAGCGGTCATTCATGTAGGCCGCATTTGGCAGGGGCCGGCGGCTCTTTTAGATCAGCCGTCAAGAAATTCATCAACTACAAGATATGGGGCCTGTTGGGTGTTATATGCAGAACCGCCTTGGATTTTCAATAAGTTATAGACCAAGCTTGACCGGCGCCGAAGCAACATCAGGGACTAGGGGAAGTTGAAGATGGGTTAGTGGGTGAGATTACTCTTAGGGAGATAAGCAGATTGAACTGGAGGGTTGGCAACTGGCCTTCCCGTCGCCGACAAGGTCACCAGATTGTCGACCCAAGAGGACATATTCTGTTCGTTGCGGAGCAAATCGCCGAGTGTGATCCTGTTCAGCATATGATCGACCACAAGCTGCACGCTTTGCCAGACGGGGCGAATGGAGCAGTCTGTTGAGTTGGCGCACGTACTTCCGATCCCTGAGTGCCGCTCACAGAAGTCAGGCTCAAACAAGCGGCCACCCAGAAGGCCCAGGAGATCGCCTACTAGAATCTTGTCAACTGGCTGGGTCAGACTGTAGCCGCCTGCCTTGCCCCGCGTGCTCTGCACAAATCCTCCGCGCCGCAGGCGCCGCATGATCTTGGCTACGTAGGGAGTGGAAATCCCTTCCGCACGGCCGATCTCGGGAATAGTAAGGCTTCCATCCGGTCCTTCGCGCCCCAGGCGCAACAGGCATCGAAGTCCGTATTCTTCGCTCGACGTGAATCGCATGGTTGAGCCTCTATGCTACTCCGGCGCTGGTTTCAGACCACCGATGAGGCGCTCGTTGCCCAACGGGCAAAAATGACCGCCGCATCGGGCGCTACCAAATTCCCAACTGCAACTTCGCCGCCTCGGACATCTTGGTCATATCCCAGGGCGGCTCCCAGACCACTTCCACCGTGGCGCTGGTTACGCCGGGCAATTCTTTGACCTTGGTCTCAACTTCCGGCGGAAGGGTTCCTGCCACCGGGCAAGTGGGCGCCGTCAGAGTCATTCGGATGTCCACGCGCCCGCTTCGCGCAGTCTTCACGTCGTAGATCAGCCCAAGGTCGTAAATGTTGACCGGGATTTCCGGGTCATAACACGTTCTCAGCACATCGACAATCTTGTCTTGCAATTGAATGGCCTCGGAAACCGATAGCCGGTTCTCGTCTTCGGGTGCAGCAATCTCCGCCGCCGCAGGCTGGTTCGTGGTGACGTTCTCACTTTGAATATTTTCGTCCATAATCTAATTGCCCATCCTCATTCCGTCGAAACCACGCCTGCGCCGCCTTCCAGAGCGGAGTGTAGCGTATGCCAGACGAGTGTAGCGCATTTCACCCGCGCTGGGTAATCGCTCACCTTGGAGAAGACTTCGAGCTTACCAAGCGGTGGCGCGCCCGGGTTTTCTGTTTCGCCCTTAGTGGCAAGATCGTGAAAACTCCGGAAAAGGGCTTCCGCTTCTTCGGTGGTTTTCCCTTTCAGCATCTCCGTCATGATTGACGCGGAGGCTGTAGAGATGGCGCAGCCGCTGCCTTCAAAGCTTACGTCGCTCAACCGGCCATTTTCGACCCTCACGTGAACGGCTACGCGGTCGCCGCACAAGGGGTTGTAGCCTTGAGCGGTGACGTGAGGTCCTTCCAGCCGGCGGAAATTCCGCGGCCGCTTGCTATGGTCAACCACCACTTCCTGATAAAGATCCCTCAAGTCCGACATTAAGAAAAAATCTCCTTCACCCGGCTGATTCCCGCTGCAAGAGCGTCGAGTTCCCCACGGGTGTTATAGATGGCGAGCGATGCCCGCGTGGTGGCAGGAATGCAAAAGCGGTCCATTACGGGCTGCGCGCAATGGTGGCCTGTGCGCACGGCAACACCCTCCTGATCAAGAATTGTGCCCACGTCGTGCGGATGGATGCCGTCGAGGACGAACGAAAGCACGCCAGCCTTTTTCCTGGCTGTGCCGATTAGGCGCAATCCGTGAATGGCGGACAGCCGTTCCGTGCCGTATTCGAGCAACTCACGCTCATAAATTTCGATTTGCTCTCTGCCCAGCCGCGTCACGTAATCGAGCGCCGCACCGAGGCCGATCACCCCCGCAACGTTAGGCGTGCCACCCTCGAATTTATAAGGCAGGCTGTTGTAAGTTGTCTTTTCAAAGGTCACCGAGCTGATCATGTCCCCACCGCCATGGAAAGGCGGCATGGATTCGAGCCGCGCGGCCTTGCCGTAAAGCACGCCAATCCCCATCGGTCCATATACCTTATGGCCCGAAAAGGCGTAAAAATCGCAATCGAGGTCCCTCATATTCACCTTGAGGTGTGGCACGGCTTGCGCGCCGTCCAGCAAAACGGGGATCCCTTGCGCATGACTCAGGCGAACGATCTCACGCACAGGGTTCACCGTGCCGAGCGCGTTCGAGACGTGCGCCGCGCATACCAGCTTTACCCGCGGATTCAACAGTCTCTCGAACTGGTCCATCTCAATCTCGCCCGCGTCATTGATGGGAGCAACCCTTAACTTCGAGCCCTTCTCTTCGCACAGAATCTGCCAGGGCACAATGTTCGAGTGGTGCTCCATGGCCGTGATCAGAATTTCATCTCCGGCCTGCACATGCTGCCGGCCAAACGTATAGGCCACCAGGTTGATGGCCTCAGTTGTGCCGCGAACAAAAATGATCTCGCGCGCTTCGGCGGCGTTCAAAAATTCCCTGGCCTTTTCCCTCGCAGCCTCATAGGCTGCTGTCGCGCGCTCGCTGAGCAGGTGGACGCCCCGGTGAATGTTCGAGCAATCGACGGTGTAAAAGTCCCGAAGCGCGTCAAGCACCACCTGCGGTTTCTGGCTGGTGGCGGCGTTATCCAGATAGACGAGCGGCTTTCCGTGCACCTTTTGCTTCAAGATGGGAAAGTCGGCGCGAATTCTCTCGACGTCCCAGGCGGCTGCGCTTCTTGGCGAAATGGTTGGTGTGGCTTCCATGGGTTATCACCATCAGGCGGCTTTCGCCGTCATTTTCCCTCGTGACGGTGGCCGTTGCCTTCGAGGCCGCGAATAAACCGGTCCATATGCTCGAAGAGTTTATGCATCGCAGTCTGCATCACCTGCAGACTGTCGTGCACCACCTGCATGTTGTCGTGCACCACCTGCATGTTGTCGTGCATCGCTTGCATGCCGCTTGCAAGGTGAGCAATCGCCGCGGCGTTTCGATCAATAGCTTCGGTATTCCGAGCGATGGCTTCCGCATTGCGAGTTGTGACTTGCTCCACGCGATTTAACAACTCGCCTTGGACGATCTGGTTGTCGGTCAGCCTTTTGAATGAAACTTCGATTTCTGCAAACTCCATACCGAGCTCCTGTGATGCCTCTTGAAGCAAAAAACACCGTCTGGAAAGCGCCAGCCGTATGCGCGGCCTTTCTACAGCACTTCCTCCGGCTTCCAGCCCGCCGAGAGCCGCTGAAGGAGTTTTCCCTCCAGACGCTCTCGCGCCGGAGCAAACTTGATGCGATTGATTACGTCGTTGGCAAAAGCGCGGGTGAGCAGGTGCCGCGCGGCCTCAAGCCCAATCCCGCGCGCGCGCAGATAAAAAATAGCGTCGGCATCCAGTTGTCCAATCGTGGCGCCGTGCGTGCATCGCACATCGTCCGCCAAAATTTGCAGCTCAGGCTTGGTGTTGATAACGGCTTCGTCGGAAAGCAGCAAGTTTTTATTGCTCTGGATAGCGTCTGTCTTCTGCGCGTCTTTGCGCACGATGATGGCGCCGTTGAAAACTCCTACCGACCTGCCATCAAGCACGCCCCGGTAATATTCGCGGCTGCTGCAATGAGGCATGGCATGATCGAGCCGCGTGTGATGGTCCACGTGCTGCCGCCCTACTGTCTGAAAAAGGCCGTTCAACGTGCACTCCGCCCCCTCGCCCCCAAGGATGGCGTTAATGTCATGCCGGGCAAGCAGCGCGCCCAGCGAAATCGAATGAGAGTAAAACCGGCTCGACCGCTCCTGCCGCGCCTCAACCGTGCCGATGTGAAACGCGTTTTCGCTCTCTTCCTGAAGCTTGATGTGCTCGACCGCCGAATTCTCACCCGCGACCACTTCCGTCACCGCGTTGGTAAAGTAGGCTTCGCCCGAAAGAGCCGCATAACTCTCAATGACCGTAACCCTGACATCATGCCCCGCCACAATCAGCGTGCGCGGATGAGTGACCGTGCCAGCCGACCCGCGCGTGCGGACATGGACCACGTGGATGGGATTTTCCAGCGCCACTCCCTTCGCAATCTGAATAAACGCGCCGTCCTGAATGAAAGCCGTATTCAGCGCGACGAAGGGGTTGTGGCTGATCTCCGCGTGCCGGGCAAGATGCTCCTCCAGGTGTTTCGCCGGTGTTTCGAGCGCCGTCGCCAGGTTTACCACGCGCACGCCCGCCAGAACATTTTCAAGCGAAGAAAGCTCGGGCTTGAAAAAACCGTTGACGAAAACCAGCCGCGCGGCCACATCCTTCAGCAAGAGGGCATTGAGATGCCCGAGAGTCAGGCCGTCCCTGCCCGGAAGCGCGCGCTTGAAAGACGCGTTTGCAACCGGCGCCACGTTGGTAAAGCGCCAGTCTTCGTGGCGCGTAGTTGGGAATCCCGCTTCGGCAAACCGCTCCATCGCCGCTTTGCGGAGCGGTTGAACCCATGCGGCTGGGGCCAGCGTCTCGCGCTCAAGCCGGGCAAAATCTGCGAAGTATGTTTCTGTTACCTCTTTAACTTCAGGCATGAACCGTTGTTCCTTTGTGTTGTAGCGGCGGCGTCCTCACCGCCGGAATTCTCTGCGCGTAACCGGCAATTGGGAATACAGCGCCCTATACCGCTTGCAATTCTTCTTCGAGCCAGCCGTAGCCCTTCTTTTCGAGCTCGAGCGCCAAATCCTTTGCGCCGGACTTCACCATGCGGCCGTTGTAAAGCACGTGCACAAAATCGGGCACGATGTAGTTCAAGAGGCGCTGGTAGTGCGTGACCACAATGATGGCGCGGTCCTTGCTGCGCAGGGCGTTCACGCCGTCGGCCACCACACGCAGCGCGTCGATATCGAGGCCCGAGTCCGTCTCATCCAAGATGGCAAGCCTGGGTTCGAGCACCGCCATCTGGAAAATCTCGTTGCGCTTTTTCTCGCCGCCCGAGAAACCCTCGTTCACGGCGCGATTCATCAGGGATTCGTCGATGTTCAGGACCTTCATTTTCTCGCGCACGAGCGCCAGAAAATCCATGGCGTCGAGATCGGAGAGTCCCTGATGCTTGCGGATGTTGTTGAGCGCCGCCTTGAGGAAATACATATTATTCACGCCAGGAATTTCCATCGGGTATTGAAAAGCCAGGAAAATACCCTCACGCGCGCGGTCCTCCGGCGCCATCCCGATCAGATCCTTTCCCTCATAATGAATCTCACCCGCCGTCACCTGGTATGCGGGGTGCCCCGCCAGCACCTGCGCCATCGTGCTCTTGCCCGAGCCATTTGGCCCCATGATGGCGTGGACTTCACCTACGTTCACCTTCAGGTCGAGACCCTTCAGGATTTCCTTGCCTGCGACCTTCGCGTGTAAATTCTTGATTTCAAGCATTCATCACTCCGTCGTCGAAATTTCAAAACAGCGGCTCAAGCCATAGGTCACGATACCGAAGATGCGCCTGCACCTTCAGGTGCAAAAAGCCGCGCTTGTATCCCCCTCGGTCTGTGTCGCTTAGGTATTCGCGAATGTGATCCGGTTTCAACAGGATGTGATCCTGACTGGAAAGAACGTACAAATCAACCCCCTGCGGTGAGGCGTCTACCACTTGGCATTCGAGATCGTCCTGCGGTATACCTAGGCTCTCTTTCGTATGCTGGCGCGGGATTGGCCGAAGTCTTACGATCTGATTCTTGAGATTGGATAACATGGCTTTGTTCATACGATCTTCTCTCTTGGTGGACCACCTACTCAAATAAACTTGATACC
>JBOGJY010000524.1:0-1908 GCA_050745325.1 Terriglobia bacterium | reverse complement strand
GCCGCCGGTTTGTAAATAGTAAAGACCGGCGGCCAGAGGCCGCCGCTACAACTGCAGTTGTCACACAGGCTCTTTACGCCCGGCATATCGCCCTAAAGGGCGACGATACAAGTAACGCTATCCTCCTCCGGCGCCCACCTTCTCCAGATCCGCGCCGGTGGCGGCGGCCACGTCCTCGTGCAGCGAATTCCCATGCGCGTCCATGGTGACGATGGCGGGAAAGTTTTGCGCCTCGAAGCGCCACATGGCCTCGGGGACACCCAATTCGTCGAGCAGATCCACGCCTGTCACGCGCGGAAGGCAGCGCGCATAATATTGCGCCGCGCCGCCAATGGCGTGAAAATAAACCGCCCCGCATTCCTGGAGCGCCGCAAGCGTCTTTTTGCCCATGCCGCCCTTTCCCATGACTCCGCGCAATCCAAACTTCTTGATCACATCCGCTTCGTAAGGCTCTTCGCGGATGCTGGTGGTAGGGCCGGCGGCCATTACGCGCCAGCGCTGGTTCGGAGGCGTTCCCTCTTGCAGCATTACCGGACCGCAATGGTAAAGGATGGCGCCCCGCAAGTCCGCCGGCGGGTCGTGATGGAGCAAGTAGTGATGGAGCGCGTCCCGCCCGGTAAAAAGAGGCCCGTTAATCACCACAAAATCGCCCACCTTCAATGCCCGCACTTTCTCTTCGCTGAGCGGCGGCTCGATATGCGCCTCGCGTCCGGTCAGCTTGAAACCCGCGCCTTGGCCAATCAGGCGCTCGACCGGGCGGTTCGGGTCGCGGTAGAGCCACTTGAGGATGGCGCCGTTCCGCGCGTCGAGCCTCACGCCGAGGCGCCGGAAGGCCCAGCAGTCATAGGCTACGGATACAAAGAAACTCGCTGGCAAGCGATTCGCCGCCGTGATCTTGCAGCCGATCAGCGAAGCCTTGCCGCCGAAGCCCATTGTCCCTACGCCGATCTTATTGGCTTCCTCCATCACGGCGCCTTCAAGTTCGGCGAGCTCCGGATTGGGGTTCACGTCGTCGAGCGGGCGGAAAAGCTGCTGCTTGGCAAGGTCGTATCCGTGCGCGCGGTCGCTGCCGATGCAGACGCCAATGGCGCCCGGAGCGCAACCCTGGCCCTGCGCCTGCCAGACGGAGTGAAGAATACACTTGCGCACGCCCTCAAGATCGCGGTCAGCCCGGCCCAGGTGGTCGAGCGTACAAGGCACGGAGTATTGGATGTTCTTATTCTCGCAGCCGCCGCCTTTCAGGATCAACCGCACCTCGATTTCGTCTTGCTCCCATTGCTCGAAATGCATCACCGGCGTTTCCGCGCCGAGGTTATTACCGCTATTTTTCCCTGTGATCGAGTCCACCGAATTGGGGCGGAGTTTGCCGCGCCGGGTCGCCTCGGCTACAGCTTCGAGAATCTGCTTCTTCATCGCAATCTGGTTCACGCCCACCGGCGTCTTGATCTCGAAGGTAGGAAAGCCGGTGTCCTGGCAGATCGCCCCTTCGTTCTCGACCGCAAGGTCAATGTTTTCACCAATGATGCTGAGAGCCTGCCCCGCCGGAGAGGCGGGATTCTCCTGCTTGAGAGCCCAGGCCATCGCCTGCCGTACGTCCGGCGGTAAATTGGTTGAAGTCTGGATGACGAGGGCGAGAATGCTTTCTTGGAGGAATTCCATGTTGTCTCCTGCCAGCAATACCGGCTCACCTGCGGCCTGTTTATTAGACGTTTTTAATCTTTACGTTCCCTTCATCAAATATTAGAAACGTTGATTCTAAAGGGTCGCTAGGCTTCGTTCCGTGAATTTTCGTATTCTTTTTCCTTAGGGGGGCGGAGTTCCAACTCTGCCCTTGAACCCCTCACCCGGCTCGCGGAGTTTATCCTGAGCAGGGCCGAAGGGCTCGCCACCCTCGCCCCGCAGGCGGGG
>JBOGJY010000523.1:0-6668 GCA_050745325.1 Terriglobia bacterium | reverse complement strand
ATCCTGAGCGCAGCGAAGGATCTGTTTGTAAATCAGTGGGAAAAGCAGATTCTTCGCTGCGCTCAGAATGACATTGTGAGGAATTCCAGTCCCCGCCTAAATGCTATGTTTGACCGAGAATTGGTATCATGCAGGGATAAGGGCATCTTCGTTTGCGGCATTTGCAAGCGCAGACGGATGTATTAACCGTTAGCGGCCCCGCCTTCTTTGCGACGATCGTTTGCGAGTATCAGTATGATCAAAAGCTCGTTGCGGCTCATCTGCATCGCTCTGTGTTTAATATCGTGCGCTCGACTCTCCGCCCAGACCAAAAACTGGCCCGAAATCGAAGAACATTACAAAAAGGGTCGCGCAGCGCTCGAGGCCAAGCAGTATGTAGCCGCCGGGAAAGAGTTCCGCGCCATTCTCCGTATCGATCCTGAGAACGCATCGGCCTGCGCTAATCTCGGAACCATCGCATTTGCAGAAAAAGATTATGCTCAAGCCTCTCGAGAATTCAGGGAGGCCCTCAAACTGCAACCTTCTCTATGGAACGCCAGGGCGCTCCTGGGGATGAGTGAGCTTCGCTTAGGAAATCGTGCTGATGCGCGGTCCCTTCTTAATGAGTCCTTCAATCACCTCGAAGACGCCAAGCTGAAATCTGAAGTGGGCATGGACATCATCACCCTTTGCTATCAATCGAAGGACCTGGACCCCTGTGTGGATGTTGTGCGAGTACTGCTGCAAACTCAACCGGCTACGCCGGACACTCTCTACACCGCCTACCGTATCTATTCCGATCTCGCCGTGAGATCTCTTTCCGAGTTGGTTCAGAAGGCGCCAGACTCTGCGGAGGTACATGAGATCCTGGCCCAGGCTTTAGCCAGCCACGATGACTTTCCAGGCGCCATCGCCCAATATGGCAAAGCTCTGGAGATCGCCCCTGGCCTCGCTGGCATTCACTATGAGCTTGGACTCATGATTCTGTCGAATTCCCAGACGCCGGCAGCCCTCCAGAAAGCTGAACAACAGTTCAACTTGAACCTCAACGCAGACCCGGCCAACGCAAACAGTGAATATATGCTCGGAGAGATTGCATGGTTGCGATCGAAGCCGGAGGAGGCGCTTAAATACTATTTGCGTTCTCTACAGTTTCAGCCCAATTTGGTTGATGCGCATATTGCGGCAGGGAAAAGCCTGACGGTTCTAGGTCATCCCGCCGAAGCGCTCGCGCAACTGCTTGAAGCGGTGAGCCTCGATCCCCAGAACGAGGTCGCCCATTATCGTTTGGCTCAAGCCTACGGTAAGCTCGGTCGCGCAAGCGACGCCAAGCGCGAAGAAGCGGTGTTCCAGAAGTTGCGTGATTCGCACGAGCCAGTCCGCGCCCTCGATCAGCAGGTGGTGGAAGAGCAGGCCATCATGCGTCAAACCATCAATGCGCCGCCCGATCGGCCGCCTGCTCTGGCGCATCCTCCTTGATAGCGGATCAAGTACGGAACGCCCAACCCCGGAATGCCAACTTCACGTGAGGCGGGGACATCCTTGCTACGGAGTCTTGTCATGCGTCTGTTGAATCACATATCTTCGCAGCTTAAAAGGGAGCTGGATAATTCAAAATCCCCAATCTGCGCAAGAAAGCGCCGGCTCGCCGCAATTTTGCAACAGAACTTCCGATTCCAGCTTCGGCGAACCGCCCGGGTGCAATGACCACCATGCGACGGCGATTATGGATGGCTTGGATTTTGCTGTTTTCCTGGACCTCCTTCGGTTTGGCGGGGCAACAAGCTGAAAAGAACGCCATCAGGCGCTACTCGCAGCAGGCTGAGCAGGCAATGGCGGAGAAAAATGCGGACGCCGCCGCGGCAGCGCTGGAAAAGCTTGTCCGCCTGACGCCAAACGATCCTGAGGTTGATGCAAACCTCGGAACGGTTTACTACATGCAGAGCCGTTATGAGCAAGCCGCGGAAAGATTCCAGAGAGCGCTTGAACTCAATCCGCAGATGCCCAATGTCCAGCCTCTGCTGGGGATCTGCTATGCTGAACTCGGACGGCCGCAAAAAGCTATAACGATCCTTAGTGTGGCTTTCCAGCATCCGCCCAACCCAGGAGTTGGACGCCTGATCGGAATCGAGTTGATGGGCGCATACCAGTCGCTAAATGAAAACTTTGAAGCGCTCGAGGTGAGCGAAGAATTACTCAAGCGATACCCAGACGATCCAGAGATACTTTACCGCGCCGCGCATATGTACGGCGACCAATCGCTCGAGATCATGCGGCGGCTGGTCAAGGTGGCGCCCAATTCTCCATGGAAGCGCATGGCTTTTGCGGAAGCTCTCGAGGGAGAAAAACGCTATGATCTGGCGATTATCGAATACCGGAAAGTGATCGCAAGCGACCCCAAAATGCCTGGGGTTCATTACCTCCTTGGACGAGCGCTAGTCTCAAATTCGCCTGGTAGTAAAGAGGCCCAAGACGAGGCCCTGAAGGAGTTCCAACAAGCGATTGGGGCGGATCCGCGAAACGCTGGGGCCGCGTATGAAATTGGGGAGATTTATCGCCGGCGCGGTCAGATTGAGCAGGCAACCCTGTATTTCTCCAGCGCCGCCAAGATTAATCCTCGCCTCGAGGATGCCCAGGTCGCTCTGGCTCGCGCTCTGATATCGCTCCAAAAACCTGTGGAGGCATTGCCTCATTTGCGCGTGGCCATCCAGCTAAACCCCCAGAATGCAACCGCGCACTTCCTGCTTGCCGAAGTCTACAAAGCTCAGGGAGATTCTGCTGCATACCAGCGTGAAATGGCGCTTTACCGGAAATATCGTGTCCAGCCCTCCATCGGAAAGGTTATAGGCGAGCATCAAATTCCCGCTACAGGAAATCATGAAAAAGTGAAGACTGTCCAAGCGGAGACCCATTCGCGTTGGAGGGAGCTTGTCACATGAGGATGAGCTTATAGCGTTGGAGGTCCGGGGCCGGTCCCAACCCCTCAGCCGGGGGCCAGGCGCTTTGCGCCGGAAGATGTAAAAAGATTTGTCGAAGTGTTCATGCCGTCAGGCCGGGTTCTTCAAATCGATTTTGCATGTCTCAGCGCATACTATATTCGCTCCACCGCGAGCTTTACTTTTTTCTGGGGCTGCCCGTCGCATCGGCTGCACAACTGGGACGCGTCCTGCTCACTCTGCGCGAGATTGCTGCCGGGACGTGGCGCCTTATACCTTAAATGACTATCAACTCTCACGTCGTCAAAAGCACGGTGGTCGGCGCGCTCGGAGGGTTTCTCTTTGGGTTCGACACCGCAGTTATCTCGGGCGCCACTCATTCTTTATCGCTCACCTACCATCTTTCACCGACCTTGCTTGGAATCACCGTCTCAAGCGCCCTCTGGGGCACAGTTCTCGCCGCCATAACGGCGGGGTTTCCCGGACAATGGTTTGGACGCCGCGCCAGCCTTCGCGCGATGGCGGCCCTATACGTCATCTCGGCCTTGGGATGCGGACTTGCCTGGAGCTGGCCAGCCCTTATTATCTTTCGCATCATCGGAGGGCTGGGCATTGGCGGGTCATCGGTCCTGGGACCTATGTATATTGCCGAGATTGCGCCGGCTGAATGGCGCGGACGGCTTGTAGGCTTTTTTCAGGTCAACATCGTGGTCGGCATTCTGGTTGCGTATGTCTCGAATTTCGTGATTGGAAGCTTGCAATTGGGGGCATCCGAATGGCGTTGGGAGCTTGGCATCTCCGGCGTTCCGGCGGCGATTTTTCTGATAGCGCTTTTCTTTATCCCCCGGAGCCCGCGATGGCTGGCCACCCAATCAAAGCTGGATGAAGCGCTTGGAGTGCTCCAGCTTACCGGCGTTAAGCAACCCAAAGAGGAACTCAACGAGATTATTGCTTCGATCCATCTGGAGCGGATGGGTTCGCCTGACCCCTTGTTCTCCCGCCGGTACCGGCGGCCAATCTTCCTTGCCATCACGGTTGGCATGTTCTGCCAGCTATCCGGAATTAATGCCGTCCTCTACTATCTGAATTATATTTTCTCCCTCGCCGGAGCAAGCGCGCTATCAGGAGACCTGCAAGCCGTCGCCGTCGGCGCAACGAATCTTGTCGCAACCTTGGTGGCAATGTCCGTGATTGATCGGTTTGGCCGCAGGAAATTACTCCTGGTTGGGACAGTCGGGCTCACGGCATGTCTGGGACTGATTTCTGCGCTCTTTCTCACCCGGACTCATCTGCACTGGCTTGTCTGGCTGCTCATGGCCTATATCGCCTGCTTCGCCATATCCCAGGGAGCGGTGATCTGGGTCTACGTCAGTGAGGTATTTCCAACTCACGTGCGATCTAAAGGTCAAAGCCTTGGGAGCTCCTCTCACTGGGTGACCAATACCATCATCTCCGCCGTATTTCCTCTAGTGGCAACGTCTTCCGGCGCCTATCCATTCATATTTTTCGCCGCCATGATGGCGATCGACTTCTTTGTGGTCTTCTTCTATTACCCCGAGACGAGCGGTATATCTCTTGAACAGATGCAACACCGCCTGGGCATTGACTAGCGAAACGTGTTTGGCTGACTTGCCGGAAAACCTCTTTTACATCGGCAGGGTTAGCGGACGGGCCCAAACAAGCCGATAGGGGCCAGCGCGGCTCAATACCGTAATCTCTGCACATTCACGAGAGATGGGCGCTAACCAACGCCGCCTCGATTCGTCCAATCAAATATGTGGTCGTCCCACATCAAGCGTGCTATGATCTGTGGGATTACCACAGGAGTAAGCATGTCCAAAGACAAACTCGATCTTCTTCAAGGCACTTTAGACCTTATGGTTCTTCGCACGCTCGTCGCCATGGGGCCGCAGCACGGGTACGGACTGGCGCGGCGAATTGAGCAGATCAGCGGCGATCAGGTGCTTCTCAACCAAGGAACGATCTACGCTTCGCTCGTGCGTCTGCAGCAGCGCGGGTTGATCTTGGCCAAGTGGGGAACCTCCGGCAGCGGCCGCCGCGCGAAATACTATTCCATTACCCGTAGGGGGAGAAAACGGCTCGCCGCGGAGACGGAAAATTGGCAAAGGCTGTCGGCTGTGATGGGCCGTTTGCTCGCTGTGCCAGAGGAGGGACGGTGATGAATTCCATGCGCGAATGGTTGGAACGCGTTCGGTCGTTTTTCAGGAAGCGCGAACTCGACGGGGACCTCGAGAACGAGCTTTCATCCCACATCGAGATGGCGGTAGAGGAAAACCTCAGACAAGGGATGAGTACCCAAGAGGCGCACCGTCGGGCGCTCATTAAGCTAGGCGGTATCGAGCCATCGAAGGAATTGCACCGCGAAGTGCGCGGGCTGCCCTTCTTGGACAGCATTGTGCAGGACCTGCGCTACACCTTTCGGACGTTAAGGCGAGACCGCGGCTTTACGGTAATCGCGGTGCTGATCCTCGGCCTGGGCATTGGCGCAAACGTTGCCGTCTTCAGTGTGGTAAACACAATCCTGTTACGTCCGCTGCCGTTGGCAAATCCCCAACAGTTGGTCTGGATTGCTCCGCCCGCGGCAAAGTGCGGGTTCTCCTGCGAGACTTACTCGGCGGACGCCTTCGAAGAGTTTCGGTCGGAGAATCATTCTTTTCAGGACGTGGCAGGCTATTTCGCGTTTTCCACGGAGGACAATTATAGGCTTTCGGGTCGTGGGGAGCCTGTGCCCGCTACCGGTATCTACGTGACCAGGAGCTTCTTCCAAGTGTTAGGCGTGCGCCCTTCTCTCGGGCGCCTGTTCTTGCCCGAGGATGCGAGGAAGGGAAGCCATCCCGTGGCTCTGCTTGCAAATGCCTATTGGAAACGGCAGTTTGCGGCCGATCCGGCAATCGTGGGTAAAACAATCGATCTCAATGGGCAGGCGGTGACCGTGGTTGGCGTCCTCCCGCCGCGATTCGATTTCGGCGCGGTGTTTTCTCCGGGTGAGAAGGTTGATCTCTTCACACCGTATATTCTGGACAACTGGCGCGACGATGGAAACGACCTCACGATGATCGGCAGGCTTAAGCCGGGCGTCGGCCTGCCGCAGGCGCAAGCGGATGTGAACCTCGTCGTCCCGCAACTTTACTTCAACACAAAGTATCCGAACAGCAAGGGCTTTTACAAGGCGTCGCTCACCCCGCTGAAGGATTACGTGACCGGCAGGTTGCGCAGCCCCCTTCTGATGTTGTGGTGCGCGGTAGGCGCGATCCTGCTGATTGTATGCGTGAACCTCTCGAACTTGCTTCTGGCCCGCGCGGCCACGCGCAGCAAGGAGTTTGCGCTGCGCAGCGCGCTAGGCGCGGGACGCCTGAGGCTGGTGCGTCAACTACTCACGGAAAGTCTGGTGCTCTCCGGGGCCGGCGCGGTTCTGGGCCTAGCCCTCGCATCCGCCATCACCTCGTTTCTGGCGCACCAAGGCTCAATCGCATTGCCTCTTCTGAGCGACGTGCGCGTGGACGGAGCCGCTCTGGCTTGGACCGTGCTGGTCGCCGTTGCTGTTGCTGCGCTCTTTGGCGTCGTTCCGGGCCTCAAGGTTTCGAGCGGCAACAACCTGCACGAGTCGCTGAAGGACGCCGGCCCGGGCATGTCCGAAGGGAAAAAGCACGAGCGTGTGCGGGCCGCGTTGGTGATTTCCGAGGTGGCCTTGGCCTGCGTATTGTTGGTAGGGGCGGGCTTGTTGCTGCGCAG
>JBOGJY010000522.1:0-5475 GCA_050745325.1 Terriglobia bacterium | reverse complement strand
GCCGCCGGTTTTTAAATAGGAATGACCGGCGGCCAGAGGCCGCCGCTACAAAAATCCCTCCGGGGTTGTGAGGAAAGAACCGTGGTTCACGTTCCGTGGGTGTGAGATGTAGAGATCAGACGCTCTGATGAAGGGTTTTTCCGATGAAACAATCTAATTTTATTTCGAGAAGAAATCTTCTGCAAAACATGGGCGCCGCAGTAGCGGCAGGCTCCTGGGGAGGCGTTGAGGCGCGGGCCGCCGGTGCGCCTCCTGCGGCAAAGCCAGCGCAATCCGATAAGCAACATCGGGTGTTGGCGCTCATTGGAGACCGCTACCACAACTCGGATTACATCCGCGTCAGTTTAGACAAGCTCTTTAAAGAGTTGGCTATTCCGGTAGACTACACAACTAACTATGATCATTTATCCCTGAGCCTGCTTCAGAACTATCAGCTCTTCGTGTGCCTTCGCGATGGAATGATATGGCCAGACGGCTACCTTGGACCCGACGCGTATAGCGGTTATGATCACGACCTGGAGAATCGCTCAAGTTTCGCCAAGGAATCACCCGGGACGTGGATCACAAAAGAGCAGGGCGAGGCGGTAAAGAATTTTGTCGCATCCGGAAATGGTTTTTATTCGCTTCATAACAGCAGTCACATTTCGCTTTCGTCAAGGAACTACCGGGAGGTCATGGGCGGCGCCTATATCGGTCATCCGCCACTGCGGCCTTTTCAGGTGAGGGTGGTTAGAAAGGACCATCCCATAACCCAAGGCGTTCAAAACTTCATGGTTAATGATGAACAGCATTTTGTCGTCTACGACAAAGACCCGGAAAATATCATCCTGCGCGCGGAGAATATCGACGGGCTCGCGTTCGAGGATCATGGAACGGAATCCATTAGCGGCTGGGCGCATGAGTATGGAAAGGGGCGAGTGGTCTTCACCGCCGTTGGCCACAACATTCATGCGATGTGGCAGCCGGAATATTTCAAGCTTCAAAAGAACGCCGTTCGCTGGCTGCTCAAGGCGATCTAACGAGCCCGCATCGCAAGCCAACCCACTATTGTTGGGTTCGGAAATTGGGATGACTTATTCGGCGCGCGTTCTTTGATTGTAGCGCCGGGCTTTACGCCCGGCATGCCGCCCTAAAGGGCGGCGCTACAAGGCATGCCGCTTTAAAGAAGGGCGGCGCTACAAGTAAACGTATTTGGAAAACGCAACACTATGTGAGATGCAAGGAGGCGCCTGATGGCTGGAACATTGAAGGTGGTTGATACCCACGCCCACTTAGGAGAATGCTGTGTTTTCGGCCTGGTGAGCACGGAAGAAGAACTGCTCCGCCGCATGGATGAAAGCGGGATCGACGCTACCATCGTGCAACCTTACCCGGGAGCGAAGGACGCCCCTGAGACTCACGACCGCATCGCCGAGTTGTGCGCGAAGCATCCTGGCCGCTTTTTTGGCTTGGCGAGCGTGAGCCCGCACGGCGCCCGTGACGCCTACCGGCGTGAGGTGGAGCGGTGCGTGAAGGAGCTTCATTTTGTGGGCGTCAAGCTTCATACCATTGGCCACGGCGTGAACCCGCTCTCGGAGGACGGCGATTTTGTATTCGCAACCGGGCACGACTTGGGAATTCCCGTGATGGTCCATACGGGTCCCGGCGTCCCGTTTGCGCTACCCTCGCTCTGTATTCCCGCGGCCCAGAAGTACCCGGGCCTGAAGATTATCCTGGCGCACGCTGGATTCGCGGTCTTCTCGGCGGAGGCTCAAGTGGCCGCCTCGGTGTGCGGCAACCTCTATCTTGAGACGTCCTGGTGCGTGGGAGAAGATATCCGGTGGATGATTTCGACCATCGGCGCGGATCGCGTCATGCTCGGCGCGGACTTGCCGAGCAACGTTCCCGTGGAGATCGCAAAATATAAGGCGCTGGATCTGGAACCGGCGGTTTATGACAAAGTGATGGGTGGCACTGCCATCGAAGTATTCAAGCTTTCTTCGCGAGGTGATCATGTTCGTGTTGCACGTTGATTTGGAAGTGAAGCCGGACTCCCGGCAGGCATTGGAGAAAACCTACGTCGAGACATTCCGTGCGGCCGTTTCCCGGCAGGAGGGATTTCGTACGGTCGCGCTGTTGCGCCCCAGAGACGATGGCAACCACTATCTGCTCAGCCTCGTGTTCGACAATCAATCCTTCCAGCAGAAATGGGTGGGCACCGACCTGCATCAAGAGGTGTGGCCGCAGATGGAGCGCCATTGCGCTCAGTATTCGCTCAGAACCTACGACGCCGTCTAACTGTTGCGTTTTTGTAGGGCTGCCCTTTAGGGCGGCATGCCGGGTGACATGCCTTGTAGCGCCGCCCTTTGGGGCGACATGCCGGGCGTAAAGCCCGGCGCTACAATCAAAGAACGCGCCGAATAAGTCATCGCAATTTCCGAACGCAACAATAGTGAGAAAGGCGTGAGCTCAGAAACAATTCTGTAAGCCGCAATTCAAATTTCCGCTAAAATGGCAAAGATATCCTTTCCATGCGGGCCCATAGCTCAGCGGTTAGAGCCGCGGACTCATAATCCGTTGGTCCCAGGTTCGAATCCTGGTGGGCCCACTCATGTTCCTAACCGATCAGCCGCTGGCGCCACTGGTGTTAGAACGTTGCGAAAGGCCTTGTTGGGCGTCCAGCGTGGGGGCGGAGGCGCCCATTGCCAGTTGTCTGATCACGCCCACATCTCCCTTCGATCGTTGCCCCGTCTGCGTATACCAGGCGGAGTTGGTCATTTCCGTGGCGGCCGCGTTCCAGTTCTGAGTTTCAAGGGCGCTGATCGTCCGGGCAAAGCCCGCAAATCCCTGTGGGCCGAGATTGAAGACCATATCAACAATCACCATTTGCGCGGGATCGGGCAAAGTGTCAAAACCCGGCACAATCCTGCGAGCGCCGCCGATCGCCATATTGACGTCTTGCGTGAATAATTGGTTGATTTGATCATTCGTCAGACTTTGCTGTCCTGTGCGGACCTGATTATAGTTGAGTCCGAAGGCGGCAATCTTCTCTCCGGCGTCGGGGCGGTCAAGATTGAAGCCAATTCCGATGGTGGGATGTCCCATGGTATCGGCATAAGCTGTCCCGGCTGGCCCTGAGGAACCTGCTTCCCAGCGCGCGATCCAATTCGTCGTAGTTTCAATATCCATCGGCTTTCTCCTGAGCTTTCCGGCCGCCAGCCAGCCGCGCTGGTTCACCATACCGCAGAACGGATGACCCGGGCAAAACCTGGCGCGGCCCGGCTCGCAGCCTCATCCTCGTTTGGTCAGATGTGGTTAAGAGGTAGCGGCTTTATGAGTAACACCGATTGATCCGGGAATCAAGCCGGAATCATGCGCCTGCGCTGGGTTTTGAGCCGCTTCTGACCCTGTGAACACTCAAATGAAATAGACGCCGGACTCTCTCGAAACGAACGAGTGCCGGGCAGGTTGCGAATCGTTCCGCAGGGGGTAATCCGCGCGATAGTGAACGCCCCGGCTTTCTTTGCGAGCTTCGGCCGAGCGTGCGATGAGCCGGGCGGCCTGAAGCAGATTCTCGGATTCAAGAGACTGGCGGCTGGGCGGGTGCGAACGCGGAAAGTCAAAAGCGGCAAGGCGGTTCGAAGCTTCTTTCAGCTTGCTTCCGTGGCGGATGATTCCCGCTCTTTCCCACATCAGCCGGCGGATGTCATTCCCGGCGGCGGCCCCAGTGACGGCCCCAGTGACGGCCCCAGTGACGGAAGGGACGCGCGTTTCAGCCACAGGTTCCAGCCGCGCGGCGGATGCCGCGGGAGGCGCCGGCGGAGGAGCAAACTTTGCGGCGGGCGCGCCGTGGATCATGGCTTGGGAGGCGCGCGCCCCAAAAACCAAGCCTTCGAGCAGCGCATTGTTGGCGGCGCGTTTTGCCCCGTGGACGCCCGTCGAAGCCACTTCCCCAGCGGCAAACAGTCCGCGCATACTGGTGGCTCCTTCGCTGTTCGTCGCCACACCCCCAATCGAGAAGTGCGCGGCGGGCCGTGTGGGCACAAGATCGGAGGTGATATCGATATTGCTTTGAAGACAAGCGGCGAAGAGGCGGGGGAAATCCCTTTTCACGTGGTCCGGATCGAGGGCCGTCAGATCCAGGTAGACAAAATCGCTCGGCCCTTTGTGCATCTCGTTGAGGATCGCGCGGGAAACCACGTCAGCCGGCGCCATCTCTCCCGCCTCGTGGTAACGGGCCATGAACCGGTCGAGCTCGAGGTTCCGCAAGACGGCGCCCTTTTCGCGGAGCGCCCGGGATAACATCAGGCGCGGCTCCTTTTTTGAGCACAAGGCGGTGGGATGAAACTGGATGAACTCCAGGTCTGACAATAACGCGCCGGCCCGGAACGCGAGGGCCACGCCATCCCCCGAAGCCCCGGGCGGGTTGGTGGTTTCTAAATAGACCTGCCCTAAACCGCCGGTTGCGAGCAGCGTTGCCTTGGCCCGCACGGTGCGGAGAGAGTGGCTTTCCTCGTCGAGATAGATTGCGCCGGTGACGGCGCCCTCTTCGAGGAGAAGGTCCACGATCATTGCGTTTGCTTTGATTCGAAGGGCGGGAAGCGTCTTGGCTTTCTCCGCGAGAGCGCGCAGAATCTCAAGGCTAATCGAGCCAACGGGCGCGTGCGTGTGCCCCGCGTGCGGACGCCGGCGGCCTTGATTGGAGGGCTGAGGAGCGGCGGGTCGTTGGGAAATCTGGGCTGCCGTCCGGGTTGCAATCCGGGCGCCCCATTCGGCCAGCCGCTGAAGTTGGCGTGGCCCTTCTTCGGCCAACGCCTGCAACGCATCCTCGCGGCACAAGCCGTCACCAGCGCAAACGGTATCCTGCAAGCGGAAAACAGGGTCCTCATCGTCTGCGATAGCCTGACAGACGCGGTCGTCCGCCTGCCGCGCCGTGGGATCAATCAGATCGTTCTTGGCGAGAACCAGGACTGTCCCTTCCGAGGCCAGCTCGATAGCGCCTCGCAGCCCGGCGATGCCAGCGCCGGCGACAAGAAAGTCAACCTTCTGCTCCCGGCCCGTTCCCATAACTCGGTCAATCATACCTTCGGCGCTTCGGTCCCGCAACGTGTTTTGCCCCCAGATGAACGCCGCCGGGCAGGGCGCCATCATGCCTCTTGCAAAATGAGGCTATACGTGATTGTGGCGGATTGCAGGGTCATGGCGCACAAGGCCATCCGTCGTCTTGCCGTCCCAGAGAACCTGCGGTCCGTTCATTAGAAGATTTTAATCTTTATTTGTTTTCAATCATCAATAGGCTTCGTTCCGTAACTTTTGTGTGCTTTTCCCATTCTCTGCAAGCATTTTCTAATCTTCGGGGCGACCGCCTCGTAGCGCAAGGTTCGTCTTTATAACCCGGCAGCTTAGGCCGCAACCCAATTTATTGTCATCCTGAGCGTAGCGAAGGACCTGCTTTTCCAGGTCACCAGCAGATGCTTCGCTTCGCTCAGCATGACA
>JBOGJY010000521.1:0-13563 GCA_050745325.1 Terriglobia bacterium | reverse complement strand
GCCTCTGGCCGCCGGTTTTTAATAGTCAAGACCGGCGGCCAGAGGCCGCCGCTACAGAGAGTTTTTACTATAATATGTAATCCTCAACAGCCAACATACCGGAGGACATATGCAATCTGTGATCATCGCGCGTGCCAGACAAAGGCAGGCGGCAAAAAGCGGACCGTGCTTGGTGGTGTCTCTGATGCTGACCCTGGCGGTTGCGGCCATCATGGCCATCCCGGCCATTTCGGCCGCTCCGCCGCAGCAAGACGCAAACTATCACATCATCAAGAGGGTTGTGCTGGGCGGGAACGGCTTCTGGGATTATATGGGATTTGATAACGCGCACCGCCATCTCTTCGTTTCGCACGGCACGCACGTGATGGTGATAAATGCGGACACGTTTAAGGTGGTGGGCGACATCCCGGACACACCCGGCGTGCACGGCATCGCCGTCGCTCCCAAGCTTGGCCGGGGGTTTATCAGCGACGGCAGCGCGGATCAAGTCACCGTTTTTGACCTCAAGACGCTCAAAACCATCGGTACGGTTAAAGTTACCGGCCATAATCCCGATTGCATCGCTTACGACCCGGCGTCCCAGCGCGTTTTCACCTTCAACGGCCGCAGCGGCAACTCGACGGCGATTGACGCCAAGACTCTGCGCGTGGTGGGCACAATCGATCTTGGCGGCCGTCCTGAGTTTGCCGTCGCCGATGGGCGCGGCGCCATCTACAACAACCTTGAAGACAAAAGCACCGAGCTTAAGATCAATACGCGCACGCTCAAAATCGAAGCGCGCTGGCCGATGGCGCCTTGCGAGTCTCCTTCCGGCTTGGCCATCGATACGGAACATCGCATTCTTTTTGCCGGCTGTCACAACCAAGTGATGGCCGTGATCAATGCGGACAGCGGGAAAGTGCTCGCTACGCCGTCCATTGGCCAGGGCGTGGACGCCAACCGCTTTGACCCAGGCACAGGGCTCGCGTTCAGCTCGAACGGCGGAGGCGATGGCACGCTGACCGTGGTGAAGGAAGTGTCGCCCACGGAATTCAACGTTGTCCAGAACGCGGCCACCGAGCGCGGCGCCCGCACGATGGAACTCGATCCGAAGACGCACAACGTTTTTCTAATCACAGCTAAGTTCGGTCCCATGCCGCCGGAGCCCGCCAACCAGACGAGCCAGGCGCAGGGGCAGCGGCCTCGCTTCCGCCGTCCGCCAATGGTCCCGGACAGCTTCACGCTGCTCGTGCTCGCGCCTTAGTGGCTAGTGTTGCTTGATGGTAGCGCCGGGCTTTAGTTAGCCCGGCATGTGCTTTGATGGTAGGCATGTGCCGCCCTGAAGGGTGGCGCTACGGGCCGCATGACTGTCCATTCGACAAGTTAATGGCACTGTAGATACTTGACAGAGGTTGTCTGCACAATTATGCTTGGCCTACCATCACAGTTATCAATTGCCAAGTTGTATTTGGTTTCTTTGGGCACAAGCGACCGCGTACAGTTGGACTCTAAGGAGGAGAACCATGCAGTTACGTCGCGGCTATATCCTGCTTCTCGCAATATTTATGTTTATCGCAATTCGCCCGGCATCCGCCGACACTGTCTATTGGACGGTTTAGGGAGCCAATTCAGGCGCTTCACCAGGAACCGTTCCGGGAACCATCACTTTTCCCGGACCGGCAGTTATCAACGTCACTTACAGCGGCGAGATTTCGTTCAGCCAGAAAGCGGGCGTCGGAGCCACAAATTGGTTCCTTCCAGCGTCAACGTACACCAGTTCGATGGTGTCGAACGCGCCCACTGATGGCGGAATCGTGGCCATCAGCGGTCCGGATACAAAAGCGAATACCTTTACCTTTTCATCTCCAATCACAAACCCCATCTTCTCTGAAGTAAGCCTCGGTCAGTCCGGCGTAGCCATGAATTACATTTTCAGCGCCCCCTTCATTCTGCTCAGTGGTGGCGCCAACGCATACTGGGGCGGTTCATCAGTGACGCAACCCGCTCCCAACGACCTGCGCGGCCAGGAGGGTGACGGCACGATTGAATTCCCCGGAACATTCACCTCGCTAAGCTTCACCGTTACTGGGGGAGAGTATTGGAACGGCTTTACCGTCGGCGCGCTTGCGCCGGGGTCGAGCAGCGCTGTTCCAGAGCCCGGAACCTACAGCATGGCGCTGACGGGCGGCCTTCTGCTGGCGTTTCTCACGATGCGTCGGCGCATGAACGCTGAACATCGTTAGAAGAGGAAGCGAAGAATCCAACGCGGCCGCCTGCGCAGCCGCAATCCCAACGCGGAAATCCGCAGCTTTAGAATGCGAACGCTGCGCACCAAGAACGCCGCCGCGGCGGTTGGTGCGCAGGGTCCGTTTTTTCACCCTGCGGCTTCTCGGCGAATTCACCGAACCGTGGCGGTTGCGGTCTGAGAGGCGCGAACCTTCGAGCCGTAGTAGGCGTAGTGGGTAACAACCGCATAACAAATGAGGGGGATAATCATCGCGATGGCCATGCTGTGATCGACTTTGTAGACTTCACCCATGGCGAGGGGAGCGATGGCGCCTCCGATGATGGCCATGATGATGACCGATCCACCAAGCTTGGTATTGGGTCCCAGTTCTTTGATGCCCAGCGCAAAGATGGTGGGGAACATCAGCGACATGAAAAAGCTGGTCATGAACAGCGCCCAGACTCCGAACCAGCCCGGGAATAAGACCCCTACTGCAACCAGCACGACGTTGATAATGCCAAAAACTCCCATCAGATTATTTGGCCGGAAGAACTTCATCAGATAAGTGGCGATGAATCTGCCCGCTCCAAAAGCTACAAGCGATCCTGTCAGGAGGTAGCCGGCGGTTTTTTCGCTGCTGCGGGTGTAATCCTGGATGTAGGGAATGAGGAAGCTCCAAGTGCCCACCTGCGCTCCCACGTAGAAGAACTGTGCTACAGCGCCCTGCATAAAGTGCGGATAATGCAGCAGGTCCGCGAGCTTGCCCTTGGAGCCAGCCTCGCGCGGCGCGGCCTCTTCGGCGATCTGGGGAAATTTGGTCTTGAGGATCAGGATTGCCATAATGAACACTACAATGCCAAGAATCACATACGGCCTTACAACCCTCAGCGTTTCGCTCTCAAGATACGTGTTGAGCTTGCCTGCCGCCGCTAGCGCGCCGATCTGCTGATGGCTCAGCTCAATCCCGGAAAAAATGAAGACCGTGCCGATCAATACGCCGGTGATCGAGCCGAGCGGGTTGAAAGCCTGCGACAAATTGAGCCGCTGCTCAGAAGTCCTTGGGTAGCCCAGCACGGCAATGAACGAGTTCGACCCAGTTTCAAGGAACGCGAGACCGCTTGCAATCACGAACAGCGCAAACAGGAAAAAGCCGTAGCTTCGGATCACTGCGGCGGGCCAAAACAGAAAGGCGCCGCTGCCAAAGAGAAACAGCCCGGTGACCAAGCCTGTCTTGTAGCCATACTTCCGCATCAGGAGGGCGGCCGGCATGGCCAGGCAGAAGTAGCCCAGGTAGAAGGCGAATTGCACCAGGGCAGCCTTCAGCCGTGTGATCTCAAACGAGGTCATGAACTGCTTGATGAGGATGTCATTCAGATTATTCGGAATCGCCCAAAGGAAGAACAGGGCCGTGACAAGGACGAAAGGCAGCGTGTTTCCGGGTGAAAACAGCCGGGGAGGCCCGGAAGGTTGTAATGGCCGTGAAGAATTATCCGGCTTAATGTCTGTGTTCATAGTGCGTGTCCGTCAGCGCCAATTATTCATGACCCGGATTTGCTGTAGCGGCGCAAAAACCGCAGTTTTCGGCACAACTGGAAGTCGTGCCCTTTCGCTCCTCTGGACACGCTCGTGAATCATCCAGCCTAGAGCGTGCGAGCTTTGGGTCGCGCTTGCCGGGCACGAAATTATACTACAGGTGGGGGCCGTTCCTGAGCTTTCAATTTCGCGCCGAATCAGATAGATTGCATTTAGCGATTTAACTTACCGCCAAGTGGAGGCGCTTATGCGCGCGGATCAAGTGGAAGTCTTGTGGGATGATAAAAAGAATAAGTGGATGATCCGGATTCAGGCCGGTGACGAGGTGATTCATCGCCCTTGCGATCTGCCAAAAGACGCAACCGAGCAGGCGCTGCGCGCTGCCGCCGGGACAGCCATGCAGGACGAGGGTTACGAGCCAGCCGCAGAGCGCGTGGCGATTCGCGTTTAAGCGCGGCGGTCCGGCCTTTTTTGGGCCTTTTGCGTCTGTGTGACAACTGCGCTACTCGTGGATTTCAAGCAGCCAGATTTCAGATGAGAAGGTCGCCGTATTGGTATACGCCATGACTTTGCCATCGGCGGAGAAATCCATGGGGTCGTTGTCCCCTGCAAATTGAAACCTCTCAAGCGTTGATATCTTGGCGCCGGGAAGGTGAACGATGTTGATTTGCTGGTTTCCATCCGCGCGCAGGCTGCGGAAGGCAATGCTTTTGCCGTCCGGGAGCCATACGGGCCATCCACCCACGCTCGTAACCCGCCTTATGCCGCTCCCATCCGGGCGGACGATAAAGACGCCGCTGGCATAGCCACGATCGGGGCTGAACGCGATCCACTGCCCGTCGGGCGACCAGCGAGGCGTTGTGGAAGTTGAACGGGTGAGCTGGCGCTCGGGCCCGCCTTCTACAGGGGCTACCACAATATGAGCGACCTTCTTTTCTGTTTTTGTGTAGGCGATCATGCGTCCATCCGGGGAGAGGTCACCGTAAGAAGCATCCTCGTTTGCAGGGGAAAGCGGCTGGGGAGTTCCACCGTCCCGGGGTATTCTCCAGATACGGTTGGCGCCGGGCGCCCAGGTGAAGTAGATCAGCCATCGCCCGTCATGACTGAAGCGGGGGTATATTTGCGGGTCTTTTCCAAATGGCCCCAATAGCCCGAATTGCCCCGACGTGAGCTGGCGCGGTTCTCCACCTGCGGCAGGCACGGCCCAGATCCTCCAGACGCCGTTGTATTCCCCCTGGCTGAATGCGATCTCACGGCCATCGGGAGAGATCGCAGGCGCCCAAAGAAACGGCGAATGGGTCAGGAGCATCTTCGCGGCTCCACGATCAAGACGGCTGGCGAACAGAAGATCCTTTGACTCGAGATCGAGAAAAACCATGCGCCCATTCCGGCTGACACTCGGCCATGCCTCTGGCCCGGGACCGCGGGTGAGCTGGACGCTGCTGCCATCCTTCAAGGAACGATACCAAAGGTTTGTGGCGCCGGAGCGGTTGGAGGAGTAGACCAAACCCTTGCCGTCTGGCGTAAACACCGGATGATGAAGGAAGACGCCCGGAGGCCACGTTTTGAGTGTTCGGGCAGGGCCACCCTGGCTTGGAACCAGCCAGACCTCACCGCTGACGCCACCCATGCTTCGCTCAACCGCAATGGCGCCGCCGTCAGCGGACCAGGAGGGGAAGTGCAGGAAAGGGTAGGTTGAATCCGCGGCGAGTATTCGGTGAAGGTCCGTACCATCACTGGCTGAAGTAGCAAGCTCCTGCTCACTTCCCGGACGTTCGAGGATGAATGCGAGGCGTTTTCCGTCTGGCGACCATGCCGGATTGCGGGCGCCGTCTACTACCGGGACGATCTCGCCTCCGAACACCGGAACGATGCAAATCTGCGGCTCGTGCGACTGCGCAGGATAGCGCGTGAAAGCGATGCGCTCACCATCAGGGGAGAACGCGGGCTCGGCTTCGCGCGCCGAGTCATGGGAGAGGGCCACGGGCTGGCCTCCCGTCAGGCGGCGGACTTGAATTTTATGGCTGGCGCCTTTGACCTTTACGTAAGCCAGCATGGCGCCGTCTGGAGAAATGGCCGGATCGGAAAGGTCGCCCTGCCCAGTAAGGAGAAGGGAAATGTCTGAAGATCCCCCTCGCCGGGCAAAGGGCCGGCGCGAAAAGGCAACCAGCAGCGCGGTCGCCAACAGAAAAGCAAAGATTGCAATCAACCACTTGGCCGGGAACACAACCTTGTCCGGTGGAGGCGCGGGGCCGGGTTCGGCGGAAGGCAGAACATCCAGGGAGGCTGCGAGCAAAGGAGGGTCGCCATTTTCCACCGCGGCGATGAAGCGATAGCCTTGGCGAGTCATGGTTTCAATGAAACGTGGCTTGGCGGCGGAATCCCGCAGGGCGATGCGAAGCTTCTTGATGGCGCTGTTCAGGCTGTGTTCGAAATCAACAAACGTATCCTCAGGCCAGAGCCGGGAGCGCATTTCCTCCCGGGTTACGATTTCACCAGGACGGTCCAGCAGCAGCATGAGTAAGTGAAGTGGCTGGCCTTGTAGCTTTACCTTCAGTCCCTTGCGGCGCACCTCTCCGGTTCGGCGATTCAGTTCAAAATCGCCAAACCGAAGCATGTCCGGCTGGCTCTTCGTGCCGTCCATACTCGATCACTCGCTTCCTTTCCCGGATGAATCGGGAGAAAGGCTAAAAAGAATCCCCCCTGAACATCACCAAAATCGGCGCGATTATGGGCCGGCAACGTGAAGCGTGTTCCAAACGGAGTAGTTGTTCTTGCCTTGGCGGGCCGATCAACGCCAAGCCTCAACATTATAGCTGAATGCAACCATTAGGAAAATAAGACCTTGGTCAATCACCAATAAATCATCTTGAAGTCATCCGCAGTGTATTGCCCAAAAACGGCGCAATGTGCGGAAATAGCGGTAATGGAAGCAGGAGAAATCGCGCTTTGACGGCATGAACATCGTGGCGAAGGGAAATGACAAGAACACTGGGAATCCCCCGCTGGATGCTGGTGGAGGGGTTATTCTTCATCCGTCCTGTGAGTTGTTCGGTCTTGGAGTATCCTTCCGGCGCGGTTTCTCCGGATAATTCAAGCTCTATGGCTTACCGGAAGGGGAGTGCGAAGTTCGGTGGTGGATCAGTTTGCTGGAGCGGCGCTCTATGAGCGCCGAATCTATTGAAAAATAAAGACCGGCGGCCAGAGGTCGCCGCTACAAAAATCAAACTGACCCACTACCCAGAGTTTCATTCGATTTGAAACGGTTTTGATCCCTGGGCTACAAGCGGTTCTGCGATTTCAGTCGAGCCTATGGGATAATCGATCTTGCTCTACTCCCCCCAGAGCAAGCTGGAGGATCGGTAGCAGATTTCTGCCTTCCGATCCTCCGGTAACATTAGTATCCTTTCGCAGTTTTCCACCTAAACCACGGGCGCACAATAGGTTCAGCTACGGGGCTTGCGGGGCGCGGAAGGGCGGCGAGCCATCTTTCTGGCGGTTGTCAGCACCGCCTGCTGGTCTGGTTCGTTGAGGTGAAGAATCGCTTCCTGCAGTTGTTCTTGGAAGGTTTTTTGCTTTTGAGGGGCGAGGGCTGGCTTTCCACCTTTTGTAGCCCTTTTCGCCCGAAGCTGCGGGTTAGGCCCTGCAGGCGCGCCAAGCCTGCACGGCTGATCAGGATTTAGAGGGTTAGGGTAAAGGTGTATAGAGGCGCCTTCAACGCTGCGGCAAACCGTTTGAGTGTCCCTACCGA
The DNA here is from genome assembly GCA_050745325.1 of Terriglobia bacterium. GTDB lineage: Bacteria > Acidobacteriota > Terriglobia > UBA7540 > UBA7540 > RH2-MAG17b. The sequence goes on along the minus strand of JBOGJY010000521.1, from coordinate 6,073 downwards.
AGGGGTTCGCCATCCATTTTCGATGCGGGAGATGTGACTTCGCAACAGTCCCGTCGCCTTTTCGAGATCGATCTGCGTAAGGCCTTGTTGAATCCGAACCTCACGGAGTCTTTTCCCTACGGACGCGGCAAGAGATTGAGACCTGGAAGTGGATCGCCGTAGTGTTTTAGCCATTCCCCCACACGCGGCCATTTTGCATGGTAGCGGAATGCCAGACCAATAGCTCCCCAGTGCCGGTACTTCAGTACTGGTTCGCACTGGCAGGAGTAATGACGGCGCCAGCGGCAAATGCAGCGATCAACCCTTAACTGAATCCACGTCTCACTGACTAAAGAATTCGGATGGGGGTGACGGGTGAGGGGCGTGCGTTGGTTAGTTCTGACGGGCCTGAGCATAGATGGTATTTACGAGGTTGGACACATCCTGAAGGCAGGCTTGCGGCGCGGCGCCCGTGGCCTCGAGTTGAGGGGTAAAAACCGGAAGGTTTTGCTTGGCAAATTGCTGGCCGATGTCGCGTTTCCCAACCGCCGCGTAATCCACGGCAAGAGTTTGCAGAAGATGGAGCGAGCGGCCCTTATTGGCGTTCCACTGGGTAAGATTATCTTGCAAAACGTGGCTGAGGAACGGTTGGAATCTCTGCGTCTGATCTGAAAATTTGCCGTTTTCATAAGCATAGACGAAGACCGCGTCAGCGGCGTCAGCATGGAGGCCGCAAACCGTCCGGTACGGACGATGCGCCACAAGCTGCCAGCTCCGGCTGTGATCGAGCCGGTGAATCTCCAGGCCCTCGAAGGGAAGCCCGTCGAGCCCCGCGATTTTGCCTATCACCTGAATCTTGTCCTTATCAAGCTCGATAACGGTCACGGTGGTGCAACAGTGGTCCCCTCCGGAATATTGTCCCAGCAAAATGGCGGGGGAGCCGTCCCCCGCGAGGTCGCGGGTATACAGAGCGCGTCCCCCCCGGCGGCGGTCCGGAAGGCCGCGCCGTCCGTTGAAGTCGTACAACGTGGTCCACGGTATTGAGGACGCCTCGATGGTGTCCGTCCTGAATAAGGCGTTTCCGTCACGGTCAAAGAGAATGAAGTGGTAGGCGGCGAACACGAGCGGAGCGGGGCTCGCGCGGTAGAGGGCGGCGCCGTATGGTCCTAGCCGGAAAGTCCGCACTTTTTCATCGCCGGGAAGATCGGGGATGCTCTCGCGCAGGCCGGTGGTCTTCAGCACAAAATCTTCGGCGGAGGACGCCATGGTGCGGAACACCGCGCCGCTCCATCGCCGTTGGATGCCAAGGACGATAAGGACGAGCAGGGCCGTGAGGGCTATCGAAATGATGCTCTCGCCTTTTTCCATGGCGGCGCCAAGTCCAACGGATTCCTGGCAGTTCCAGATCCTGCCCCCTCACTTCTCGCCCCCGTTCTGGGGGAGAGGGAGCAAGCTGCGTCTGCGCCAGCCCGCAGCCCGAGGAGCCAAAGATTAGAAACGTTGATTCTAAAGGGTCGCTAGGCTTCGTTCCGTGAGTTTTTGTGTCCCGACCCCAGGGGCGCGACGCTTCAGTTCCGCCACTAGAACCCTCTCCAGCCACTTTCTAATCTTCGCGGCGCCCGCTTTGCAGCGCAGAGCTGTTTTGTAACTCTGCGGTTTTTCAGCGGTCCCAACCAAAAGCCGCAGAGTTTTAATCACAAAACTCTGCGCTACCCACTTTCCAAAATCAGAGATCAAAAATCCGAAATTGGAAAAGCCGCAGAGTCAAAAAGCGAACCCTGCATTGCAAGGTCGTAAATCCTTGCTTTTTTAGCAAGCTTTCAGTAACTGTCATTCTGAGCGTAGCGATGAATCTGCTTTTCGCAGGTTCACAAGCAGATGCTTCACTACGCTCAGCATGACAGGACCGTTGGTTGTGGCTCCGCCACCCTGCGCTACAATCCCTGCGGCCTCTTCACGCGGCCAGGATTACTGGCCGTCGTCACCCGGCGAGATGGCAATGTAACCCGGGGAACCCTGATGCAACACGCGCAGCAGGGTTTGCCCCGTCGCCTGAGCTGCAAGCCGGTTAAAGTCCGAAGTGGAGTTCACCGGCTGGCGGTTAATGTCCATGATCACGTCGCCGCGCGAAAGGCCGGACTGCCCCGCCGCGCTGTTCGGATCAACCCCAGCGATGACCACTCCGTGGACACTGTCAGGAACGTGAAGGTCGTTCCGGATTTCAGGCGTCAGATTTTGCACCGAGACGCCTTCGAGCGTGCTATGACTCGGCGCCTTGCCTTCGTTCGGGCCGCCGGGTCCGTTACTCGCGTTTTCAGGCAGCACACCAAGCTGCAGTTTCATGGTCATGGACTTGCCGTCGCGCAGGATGCCGAGCGTTATTTCGGTCCCGGGGTTCATTTCCGCCACCTCGTATCGCAAGCTGCTGCTCGTAGTCACCGTCTGGCCATTCAGGGTGCGGATCACGTCGCCCGACTTCAAGCCCGCCTTTGCGGCAGGCGTTCCCGGCTCGACTTGCGCCACTACGGCGCCATTGGTATCGGGCACATTCAGCGATTTTGCCAGAGCCGGACGCAGCGCCTGGATGCTAACTCCCATGTAGCCGCGCTCGACTTTGCCGTTTTTGATTAAATCGGTCATGATGTGCCGGGCGGTATCGGAGGGAATTGCAAACCCTATTCCCATAAAACCCCCTTCGCCGCCGGGTCCCGCACTATTGCTCAGAATGGCAGTATTGATGCCGATCACCTGTCCGTGGATATTCACCAGCGCTCCGCCTGAGTTCCCGGGATTGATGGCCGCATCGGTTTGGATGAAATCCTCATAACCATTCCGCCCTTCGATGCCTAATTCTGACCGGCCGATCGCGCTCACAATCCCTTTCGTGACAGTGGAATCGAGACCGAAGGGGTTCCCGAACGCCATCACCAGGTCACCAACGTGCAGTGACTTGGAGTCTCCGAGGGTCGCCGTGGCGAGGTTTGAAGCGTCAATCTTGACAATGGCCAGATCGGTTTGCTCGTCCGCCCCCACCACTTTTCCGTCGAGCACTTTTCCGTTAGCGAGCGTCACCTTTATGCCGGTCGCGTGACGAATCACGTGGTTATTGGTGATAATGTAGCCATCCGGCGAGACAATCACGCCGCTGCCGAGGGCGTGCTCCCGCTGTTGTTGGGGAACATTAGGAAACATATTGCCGAAAAACTGGCCGAATAGCGGATTATTTAAAAAAGGTGATTGCTGCACCCGGACCACTTGGGTGGATTGAATACTGACGATGGCGGGCTTGATGTTGTCCACGATGCGCTCATAAGCCTGATTGATCTGGGCCAGGGAATTGATGTCGGGGCCGTCAAGGCCGTTCCCATTGGCGAGCACAAAGGGGTCCGCCCGATGGTTCAGATGAGCGGTAAGCGCCAGAGCCACCAGCAGTAAGCCGATGCAGGTCAGGCTTAGGCCCAGAAAATTGTCCCGCAAAAACTGTTTGTTAATCCTACGCATAATCTCTTCCTCCTTGGTTCAAAATGCGCTCCTCGCCGATGGCGGGCGCCGATTTACTCTTGCAGAGCGCGATCGCGGCGGGCAGCGGCCACTGGGGTCGCACTGCAATCGAGGCGCGAAGCGCTTGGGAAAACTCGCGAAACCCAAACTTGATCGTGACGATATTCCAGTCCCTCATTAGGTTAGACGGGCTGCAGCCCGCAGGGTGAGTCTAAATTCGGTCATCTGGCGCTGTCAACTTCCGGCCTATACAGCCTGCAAGTTGATTTTAGTACAAGGCGGGCTACCGCATCCACCAGCTTCCATTTATAAGATGCTGATTTCATGGGAGAAGGTTTGCCCTGGAAACCTTGGGCCGCGAAACTTGGTGTGAATGGGTCAAGCTGGTTTGGGCCAGTGGTCGCTGCTCCCCGAAGGGGAGCGACAGAAATAGCCGTGGGTGAAACCCACGGTTTCGGACGGTGAAGGCATCCGGCCCTGAAGGGGCCGAACGCGGGATGTGTGATTACGGCCCGATTGGGCGACATTCAACCCCTCCGGGGTTGCGGGGGATGATCGTGCTTCGCATTCCGTGGGTTCCACCCACGGCTATTTATCTTCCACCGCTTCGCGGTGGCGCCCGCCCCATCTGCGGCAGTTGTAGCGGCGGCCTCTGGGCGCCGGTTTTTAAATAGTAAAGACCGGCGGCCAGAGGCCGCCGCTACAGCATCTAGCGTCACTCTAATTTGTAATCCTCAATAATCGGAGCGAACCGGCTCAACACGGTAGTTGTTTCGCTGACAGTGAGGGGCCGCGATGGACTGCAAGCCCCCTAATCAGGTTACACTTTAAAAGATGGCGGGACAGACGGGAAAAAATCCCGACGCAATTGTGGTGGGCGGCGGCCTGATCGGATGCTCCATCGCCTTGCGTCTTGCCCAAGCCAAGCTGCTCGTGCACGTATACGAGCAGGGAGAGCCAGGATGCGGCGCGAGCGGCGCGGGGGCGGGGATGATTGCTCCCGATAGCGAGGCTGCCGAACCGGACGCCTTCTACGCGCTTTGCGCCCGGAGCCGCGATCTTTATCCGGCTTTTGCCGCGGAAGTTGAAAGCCTGAGCGGTCAGCGGGTGGAATTTCATCCGGATGGAACGATGGTAGCCGCATTCGACGATGTCGAGGTGGCGGAGCTGCGCCGGGTTTGTGAAGCGCAGAAGAGAACAGGGATTGAGGTTGAGCGCCTCACTGCAGACGAGGCGCGGCGGCGCGCACCCGGCTTATCCGCCGCCGTCCGCGAAGCGGCCGTCATGGCAGGCGAATCCCGGGTGGATAATGAGTTCCTCGTGGCGGCGCTGGCCGAAGCCTGCCGCAAAGCGGGGGTTCTATTCCACACGCATTCTACGGTCAGTGGTTTTATCGCCCGCAACGGTTCTGTTGAAGCCGTCGAAGTCTTTGACGCGCGCCATGGCGGCGGGTCCGAGGCGGCAACGCACGCCGCCGGGACCTTTGTTCTGGCCGCTGGGGCATGGTCCGGGAGTTTAACGGCCTCGCTGCGAGTACGAATCCCGGTTACGCCTTGCAGGGGCCAATTGCTGGAGTTCGAGACGGCAGTGAGCTTTCCCATGACGCTGCGCGCGGGTCATCATTATCTGGCGCCGCGTTCCGGCGGCAGACTTGTGGCGGGCAGCATCATGGAATACGCCGGTTTCGAAAATGCGGTAACGGGTGAAGGGCTGCGGTCGATCCTGGAGGCGGCTGAACGCATCGCGCCCTGCATTAAGCAATCGCGATTCCGCCGCGCCTGGGCGGGCTTGAGGCCGGATACCGAAGACCATCTGCCGATTCTCGGTTATGGCGAGCTGCGGAATCTGGTTTTTGCCACGGGCCACTTTCGCAACGGCATCCTGCTGACGCCCATTACCGCCAAACTCATTTCCGAGCTTATCCTGACGGGTTCGGCTTCCGAGACGATTGAACCGTACTCGCCGGGCCGGTTTCAGGGTTGAAAACGCTCCGGCTTTGTCATTCTGAGCAAAGCGAAGAATCTGTTTTTCCGGGAGGCCGTCCAGCAGAAGCAGATCCTTCGCTGCGCTCAGGATGACAATGGATTGGGTTGCGGCCAGAGGCCGCCGCTACAGGGGGAAAGGCCTATGAAACGCCGACGGGAAGCTCCTGCGGCTCGTAGGCGAGGACGGGCGCAAGCCACCGCTCGACCGTCCTGAGGTCCATGCCCTTGCGCCGCTGGTAATCGAGCACTTGGTCGCGGCCGATCTTCCCGACGGCAAAATAAGTGGACTCAGGATTCGAAAAATATAGCCCGCAGACCGACGCGCCGGGATACATGGCAAAGCTTTCCGTCAGGTGAATGCCCGTCGTTTCTTCAGCGCGCAACAGGTCGAAGAGAAGCTGTTTCTCGGTGTGGTCAGGGCAAGCGGGGTAGCCCGGCGCGGGGCGGATTCCGCGATACTGCTCGTGGATTAAATCATCATGGGTAAGATTTTCATCCTTGCCATAGCCCCATTCGCCGCGTGCGCGCTTGTGCAGCAATTCGGCCAGAGCCTCGGCCAGGCGGTCCGCCAGAGCCTTCGCCATGATGGCGTTGTAGTCGTCGTGGTC
>JBOGJY010000520.1:0-17382 GCA_050745325.1 Terriglobia bacterium | reverse complement strand
CCTTCGCTACGCTCAGGATGACAATAAATTGGATTGCGGCCTAAGCTGTCGGGTAAAAAGACGAACCTTGCGCCACGAGGCGGGCTGCGCCCAAAGATTAGAAAATGCCCTGGGAGGCTGTGCGAAGAACAAAAATTCACGGAACGAAGCCTAGCGACCCTTTAGAATCAACGTTTCTAATAATTGTAGCGCAGAGTTTTGCGGTTAAAACTCTGCGGCTTTTCGCAAGTCCAGACAAAAGGCCACAGGGTTAAAAGGCGAACCCTGCGCTACAAGACGGGCGCCCCAGAGATTATAAACGTCTAATCGATCGCGTCTCGTGCCATCGGCGACATTATGAAAGGGACGTAGCGGAAAGCAATAATCCGTGCTGAGAAAGTAATCGGTGGCGCAGACGCGACGCTGTTTGCTGTCTCTCGTTAATGCACCCTGCGGCTCCACATTCGGCTTCTAACGTTATGTTTAGTAAATCAGTTTGACGGAAAACTGCAGTTGACGGGAAGGGCCAGCGGTGTGGTTGATGAAACCGAATCCGGAGCCGCGAACGATATTTGCGGGCAATCCGAAGTTGGCAAGGTTGAAGACGTTAAAGAATTCAGACCGGAATTCGAGCGTCACGGCTTCTGTTCCATGACGATTGCCGAATGCCGTGTCCTTGATGAGCGCCACGTCATAGTCTTGAAATCCGGGGCCCCGGAAGGTGTTTCGCCCCAGCGTTCCAAAGCGGCCCTGGTTTGGCCCACTACCCCCGGGGACGTCAATGGGGACCTGGAACAGGGTGAAATCCTGCGCCCCTAGTCCAAAATAATCCTCCCGCACCGGACGGGAAGTAGAAAGCACAGGGGCGCCAATTTGATCCGGACGGTCCGCGCCGTTCGACCCCGCTCCTGTCTGCTGAAGGCCAGAGAAGACCGAAAAAGGAGGACCGCTGGTGATGGTCGAGATGTTCAGGAATTCCCAGCCTGAGGTGAGTTTTGTACCCAAGTGATTCCGCAAGAAGCTCACGCGGTCAAGCCCAAGGTTCTGAATGGCGCTGAAGCTCAAAACGTGGGTTAAATCGAATGTCGATGGGCCTTTTTCCGCGCCGGGATTCCACGGATTCTGCGGGGGCGCCTGCAAGATTGTTCCTTGGGTTGCAACGCCAGAACCCGCCATTGCGGAGCTGGTGTCATCCAGCGCCTTGCTGTAAGTGTAGCTGAGCTGAAGGCCTAAACCCCATCGCGGCGAGGTTTTGGTGGCGGAAAACTGCAGAGCATTGTAAGATGAGTGAGATCGAGTGGACATTAGGTTTTCCGGACCGTATCCGCCCACCGCTTGCCCGGCCGCGTTAAAATCCGTGAACGGAGCGAATTCAGGGCTTGCGCCCAGATAGCTGTTGGGAAATACGATGCTCGCAAGCTTCACTCCGGCGGTCGCCACGTAGGACGCGCTCACGGAACCGCCGCGGAAATCGCGCTCCAGGCGCGCAGTGTAGGTGGCAATGTAACCGTTCTTGAAGTCTGTCGATATTCCGCTGATTGAGATGGGTTCGATGGCTCCGCCCCCCGTCAGAGCCGCCACGCCTTGCTCATACCGCCCGATGTCCATGGTCGTGTTGGGCGGCGCGCTCATGGAAGAACCCGAAGTGAAAACCGGCGCGCCTTGAGATGTGTAAAGCGTGGGAAGCTTGATGGGCGGCTGTCCATTGACGAAAGGCACGGGCGCGCCGGGCGAGGCGGTAAGAAACGGTACGATCACAATCGGGAAGCCGCCGGTCAGATAATTATCCTGATAAAGGTTGGGCAAAATCGTAGTAATGGCCGCGCCTGCGCTAAATATGGTTTGTTTCGCGGCGCGCCACTCCAGGCCGAGGCGAGGCGCCCAGCCGCCCCAATCGATTCCGTAGCGGTCTGGCGGTTGCGGATTGAAGACAACCTCCTCCGTTACCCCGCGCTCCCAGGTGGGAGCGGGCTTTCCATCCGGCCCGATGAAAACCGGACCCGAAGTCAGGTGATGGGCCTCCCGGATGGGAGTGCCAACTTCGTAACGCAAGCCGTAGTTCAGGGTGAAACCGGGCCTTGCCTTCCAGCTATCCTGAAAGTAAAAGTTGTACTCGTCCCGGTGGATGGCGCTTTCACCGATCTTGTCTCCCTGCGGGAAAAGTGGGTAAGCAATGGACGCGGTGTAACTGTAAGGGGTGGCCGTGAGCAGCCCGGAAAGCGCATCGGGTAGCGCGCCGCCCGGCTGAACGCCGTGCTTACCACTCGCCGAAGTGATTTCCACCGGCGAGTAGGCTGTGCCGCCGCCGAAAGTATATTGCCCGTTAGGCGTGGTCCCGAAGACCGTGGTGTCGCGATTAAACCGCCCCTCAGCGCCCCATCCAAACGTGTGTTTCCCGTGGACGTAGGTCCAGGTTTGTCTTAATTGAAAGAGATTTCCATAGGACCCTGTTATCGTTCCGGCGGCGGAGTTGAAAGGCTCATAGAGGCCGTCTCCAAAATCCAGAGCTGGCTGGGTCCGGTTAATCGAAGGAAACAAGGGCGTTGCCCGGATGAAGCCGAACGATGAATCGGCGGTGAGATTCGGAGAAAAAATCCGCGTGTAAGAGAGCCCAAAGTTCCGTTCATTATCGAAGAACCGGATGGCGAAGCTCGGGTCAATGGCAAGCTGGCTGGGGTTCGTGGTAGGGCCGGTAATATTATCGAATGTGAAGCGTGAAAACAATTTAGCCTTATCGGAAATCCGATGGTCGATGCGGAACGAAAACTGATCGCTTGTGGTGGTTACGGCGGACGAAGTGGCAAACGTTCGCGCGCCATAAGGCCCTTCAGGGTCATTGGGCAAAGGGTAGCGCGCCAGAACCGGAGCAATCGCCGGACTGACGGGAACGGTTAGCGTATCCCCTGGAAATGCCGTGGTATCCATTCCCGCGCGCTCGGACGCGGTGGGGACAGAAAGCACCTCGGTGGCGCCGAGGATCTGGCGGAAGCCCTGGTACTCACCGAAGTAATATGTGCGGCCGCGTCCATCATAGAGTCCAGGCAGAACCACCGGACCGCCGTTGGTAAAACCAAACTCATTACGCTCGAAGTGAGGAAGACGGCCCGGATTGACCGGTGTGCTTCGATCAAAAAAGTTCCGCGCATCCAGGCCCGAATTGCGGAGAAACTCGAATACATCACCGTGTAATTGGGAAGTTCCGGATTTAGTGATCACGTTGGTGAACGCGGCTGCGCCTTCCCCAATCTCGGCAGGCATCACGCCGGAATCCGATTTGATGTCCTGAATCGCGTCGACGTTGAAATTGTCAAATGTGGCGCCGCCCAGCTCGGGGTCTGTCACATCAATGCCATCCATAGCAAAGATAGCGGTCACGCCGCGTTGCCCGTTCACCGCGTACTGTTGAGTAAAATTGGCCGCCCCGTTGGTGTCCGTCATCGTTCCGGCCGTCAGCAAAAGCAGTTGGCCAAAATCGCGTCCATTCAAGGGCAGTTTTGAAACCTCTTTACCCGTGAGGTTTTCCCCTCCGGTTGAAAGCGCGGCGCTTGGCTGGGAGCGCGCCGCGCCTGAGGCCCCGGTTTCCTTCCCGGTCAACTCCTGGGTGATCTTTGGCCAGCGCAGTTCAAGCTCGGCGCCGTTTGAAATGCTCCCCGCCAACCGGAGCCGTTCGCCTGATGTTATCTGAATGCTTCTCGAGTTCGCCGCGGCAAGTCCGCGCCAGCGTACTGAGAGCTCATATGAGCCCGCTGGGATCGCGGGAAAAGTACAATCGCCCGATGTGTCGCTCACGCTTCTGTATTGGCGCTGGGTGGCAATTTCCCGCAGGATCATCGTGGCCCCAGGCACAGGCTTTCCGCTCGCGTCGCGTAGTGTTACCACAAGTGAAGCCGCGCCTCTCATCTGGGCATGAGCCGTTGGGCAGAGCAATGCGCTGAAAATCAGTGCGCCAATAAGCCGGTTGAACATGGGCAACGCAATTTTACTGGAACCGCCGGAAAAGTTCATGGGAAAAGAAAGAAGGGTAGTGGGTCGGTTTGGCGTAGAGGCGGCTTCATGCTGCCACAAATATGGCGGGGTAAACCCGCCGCTACACCCAAACTGACCCACTACCGAAAGAACCAAAAGGCTGAGCGAGCGGCTGCGCCGGGGAAATTCGACCGCCTGGAAAACAGAGAGCACAAGCGTAAGGACCATCCTGGTACGTAAAAATGGCCCTCCGCTGCCGGGCGTGATAGCCGTATAGGCGGTGTTCAAAAAACCGGCTATACGGTTTTTCCGGTCTTCTCCGCCACTCCGACCGAACGAAGCGCCTTTGCCGCAGCCTCGGGCGGCAGGGAGTTGTAATAGACCTCTTTCAAGCTGTAGGGCTTGGACTTTGAGGCAACGACCGGCAGGATCTCAAAATGCCAGTGGTAATCTTCCGCGAGAGTCTGCCAGGCGCCGGCGTGGTCGAACCGGGCATTTATATTCGGAGAAGTGTGCAGCACCAGATGGTAGGCGGACGTTGCGGACTCCAACCGCTGCAGGATTCCCTTCAAAAACCTTGCCAGGCGCAATTCATTCTCCCAGGAACTGAGATCCTCTTCAAATTGGGAATGATGGTAAACGGGCAGCACCCACGTTTCGTAAGGAACGCGTGAGGCAAAAGGACAAAAGGCCACATATTGGCCGTCACAATCAACCGTCCGGACTTGCTGCGAGAGCTCTTGCTTGATGATGTCGCAAATCAGGCATCGCTCCTTCAAAGCAAAATAGCGCCGCGCCGCGCGAAGCTCGTATCCCACGCGCCGGGGGATAAACGGCGTCGCGGTAATCTCAGAGTGTGGATGCTCCAGATCCTGACCGGCGGAATTCCCCTGATTGCGGAAAACGGTGATGTAGCGGAAGCGGTGGTCCTTCTTCAGGTCAGCCAAGCGCGACACATAGGCGCGGAGCACCTGGGCCACATTTTCATCCGTTTGGCGGGAAAGAGGCAGGTTGTGATCGCGGGTTTCGACGACAATCTCATGCGCCCCCACGTTGCGCATCTTGTCATACAAACCTTCGCCCCGCCGTTGAGCGTCGCCCTCGATGGCGTAGAGGGGGTGGGGATGAGGCGTGACGCGGACTTGCCACTCCGGGTGATCATAGGGAAAGCCGTAGATCGTTTGCGTGGTTTCGTTCCCCGGGCACAGAGGGCATTGATCCAGTTCAAGAATGGGTTCTTCGGCGTCTTCCAAAATCACCCAGCTCATCGTGATGGGATCTTTACGAAGCTCCATGATTCCTCTTTTGCCTAAGCGTTTTGCGGGCGGCGCCGGAAATGCTCTCCTCCGTGAGAGCCAGGCGGAATTTCAAAAACCACCATTTCCTGCGCGCCGCGCCTTTCGATACGTTTATAAGCCGCGCTCTTCCGCTGTCATAATAAACCATGTGGTCCAGACCAGGGATGCTTTCGATCTCTATCTTCATTTATGATAGATACCGGCTGGATTCCCGAAGACTCTACCGGGCGGCGTTAGGGCGCGGAGGCGCGCGAGTCACAACCGGTTCGCACGGCGAGTCCGCAGGGAAGCGCAGGTTCTTTATATATCCGCACGCCGGACGCTTGTCAAGGTGATGAAACCAGCAAGAGTGAAGACGACCCATGCGAAACGGCGGGCGGCCACGCCCGGCACGGCGTATTTCCTGGGCATCGACGGAGGCGGCAGCCAGACGACCGCGTGGCTTGCCGATAATCACCATCACGTACTGGCGCGGATTACCGTTGGCCCGTCGAATCCGCTCAAAGCCGGACTTCAATTGGCCCGGCGTAATCTTCTAGCGGCCTCCCGCCAGGCGAGGCGCGAAGCGGGCCTCAGCAGCCGGCAGAAGCTCGAAGCTGTTTGCGCGGGTGTTGCTGGCGTCGGACGCCCTTCGATTTATCGTCAGATGCTGCGGAGCCTTGAACGCGGCGTTCCGGCCCGCCGCCACCTGCTAACTCACGACGCCGCTATCGCGCTTGAGTGCGCGCTCGGCGCCTCTCCGGGCGTGATCGTCATCTCCGGGACGGGGTCGATTGCATGTGGGCGCGATGAGAACTACCGCATAGTGAGGTGCGGGGGCTGGGGCTCCGTATTCGGTGATTCCGGGTCCGGCTATGATATCGGCAGGAAGGCCGTTTCTGCAGCTTTGGGCGCTTTTGACGGGCGCTGGCCAGAAACACGGCTCGGCAAAGATATTTGCCGCGCGCTCAAAATCCGGGAGATCACAGAGGCCGTCGCGCTGAATCTCACGCCAGACCAGGTGGCGGCGTTGTTTCCTCTGGTGAGCCGGGCTGCGCGCTTGGGAGACCGGGTTGCACAGCGATTATGCCGCGAGGCGGGTCGCGAATTGGCGGAAATGGCTTCTTTCCTTTCATCGCGCATCAGAGGCGCGCCAGCAAGGCGTCGCGTGATTTGCACGGGCGGCGTGTTTAGGGCCAGCCCGGAGGTACGCCGCAGCTTCGCAAATTGTCTTCGTGTCGCCTCACCCGGGGCGCGCGTCACCCTGCTAGAATGCCAACCCGCCGAGGGGGCGCTGGCCTTGGCAATGGCAAGCGCGGGAAATCCAAAGCTACGGCAAATAAAATGACAAACACCTTGATGATCAAAGAAATCTTCGAGCAGCCTGGCGCGCTCGAACGCACACTTCGGGCTGAGCGCGAGCATGTCCTCGAATTTCGCAACTTCGCGCGAAAGAATCCCTTCCGCATGATCGTATTGGTAGGCCGCGGCACTTCCGACAACGCCGCTCTTTTTGGAAGATATCTGTTCGAGCTGACTACAGGCATTCCCGTTTCACTTTGCGCTCCGTCCATTCATACCGTTTACCACGCGAAGCTTGATTTGCGCGACGCGCTGGTGATCGGCATCTCGCAGTCCGGGGAAGCCACCGACATTAATATGGTGCTTCGGGCCTCCCGAAAGCAGGGCGCTTACACGATTGGCATCACGAACGAGGCCCGCTCCAGCATGGCCAGCGCGGCGCACGAGGTGTTCCTCGCGCGCGCTGGAAGGCAGTATTCGGTCGCCGCGACCAAGACCTATACCGCGCAACTCATGCTTCTGTACATGCTGGCTTCGGCTTTGGGTGGCGAAGTGACGCTAGCGGACGTGAGCGAGATTCCAGGACGGGCGAAGGAAGCGTTGAAACTCGCGCCCGAAATCTCGGAGATGGTGGAGCGATACCGGTACATGCGCCAGTGCCTGGTGGTGGCGCGCGGCCTGAACTACGCCAACGCTTTTGAACTGGCGCTGAAGCTGATGGAAACCTGCTATGTGGTGACGGACCGCTTTTCCTCCGCCGACTTCCTTCACGGCCCCATCGCCCTGATTGAGCGCGACTTTCCGGTGCTGCTCTTCATGCCTCCGGGCAAGACATTTAACGAACTCCGGAAGCTGGCCATCCGCCTTCAGGGGCTTCGAGCCGAAACCGTGGTGATTTGCTCCGATGCGGCGCGGTTGCCCAAGGCGGCGCGAGCCGTGCAGGTTCCAGGAGCAATTTCCGAGCTCTATACGCCCATTCCCTACATCATCCCCGGCCAGCTTTTTGCCGCATTCCTTGCGCGCGTCAAGCGCCTGGACGCCGACCGTCCGCGCTCACTGCAACTTGTGACGAGAACTATCTAGCGCGTTTGAGATTTGCGATTTTTTACGTCGCGCCGCGGCGGCCGGGCGCTCAATACCCGGTAGCAGGGGTTGTCCGGGTCCAGTCTCTGTCGTCGCAGGATACGTAATCCCACCGCCTTCAATGCGGGCAAAAGGACTAAGCGAGTGCGCCTGCGCCCGCTTCCCGCTGATAATGTGCTCTACCCGCGCGCCACGAACCAGAAGCGCGTCAGCGATCAGGGAGCGATGGCAGCGCCAAGGGACAGCCTCAGCGCACATGATGGCGGTAGGGCGCGCGGCCGCGAGCTTGCTCAGACGCTCCAAGCCTTCCTGAAATTCAGGCTGCTGCATGTAATCCGCAAAGCCGCGAAAAGACGCGTTGCGCCACCCCATATTGGGCGAATCGCGGCGGGCTCGGCGCAAGCCGCCGAGCGCCGGGAGATGCGCGTAGCGGATGCCCGCCGCGGCGAGCGAGCCAGGAAGCGTTTCGAGGTTGTACTGGGGGTTCCACCGGGAGCGTGGCATGGTGCGGACATCCACGAGTTGTTTTACGCCGAATGACCGCAGCAACTCAATGAAGGCGGGCAGCTCTCGCGTGGAATGGCCGATTGTCCAAATAAGCAGCGGCTTGGTCTTAGCGCGCACGGGCATTCAGCATCCGCAAGGAAAGCCGGAAATAACTCAACCATTCGATTTTATATTGCTTCTCACCCAAGCGTCGATTTGCCCAAGCGCCTTGGTAATATTTTCGACAGAGTTCGCAAAGGAGAAGCGCAAGTAGCCTTCGCCGCCCTCGCCAAATGCCGTGCCGGGCAGGCAAGCGACACCCGCCTCCCGAAGTAATGCGTCAGCAAGTTCACGTGATTTTATTCCTACGCCACGAACGTTGGGAAAGGCATAGAATGCGCCGTGCGCCTGGCGGCACTGGAAACCGGGAATGCGGTTCAATCCTTCCACAATCACAGTCCGGCGGCGGCGGAACTCTTCAACCATGTGATCGACGCACGTCTGATCGCCGCGCAGCGCCGCAATGCCCGCCCGCTGGGTAAATGTGGCGGTGCAGGAGTTGGAATTGATCATCAGGCGAGTCATTTCCCCAACCAGGGTGGGATTCATGATGCCGTAGCCCAGACGCCAGCCCGTCATCGCATAGCTTTTCGAGAAGCCGTCCAAAATAATCGTGCGCTCACGCGCCTCTTCGAATTGCGCGATGCTCGCCGGGCTGCCTTCATAAATCAAGCGGCTGTAGATTTCATCGGAAAAAATGAAGACATCATGCTTTCGAAGCTCCTTGGCTAAAATCCGTAGTTCAGCCGGGGCCATCACGCCGCCCGAGGGGTTCTGCGGTGAATTCAGGATCACCATGCGCGTGCGGCCGCTGAGCTTTTCAAGAATCGCCGACGCGGCCACATCGAAGTCATTTTCTTCCCGCAGCGCATAGGGGATGGGGCGCGCGCCTACGAAGCGGATCATCGACTCGTAGATTGGAAATCCGGGGTCCGGATAAAGGACTTCGTCTTCCAGGCCAACGACCGCCAGCGCCGCAAAGAAAAAAACCGGCTTGGCGCCCGGCGTGATGATCACTTCGGAAGGGTCGATGCTAATGCCGCGCCGTTTTCCCGCATCCTCCGCGACCGCTTCGCGGAGTTCTGTCAGCCCAACTGACGGGCCATAGTGCGTCCAGCCGTCACGCAAAGCCTGAACGCCGGCCTCAACAATGTGAGGCGCAGTGGGGAAATCGGGCTCGCCGATTTCGAGGTGGACGATGTCCTTCCCTTGGGATTCCAGTTGCTTCGCGCGCGCCAGAACTTCAAACGCGCCTTCCGTCCCAAGCCGGGACATGCGCTCAGCAAGCGGCAACTCTGCGGCCTTGGCGCTCACAATGGCTCCCCTAGGGTTTGGCTGGATCAGCCGCGTCAGCCAGATTAGTAAGACGAACGTTTTTGAAAGGCAGGATTGCAGCGCCGCTGGCGCCGCCAGCAGTTAAAGAGTTAGCCCATATCCCCGGCAATCCGCGCCGTGCGAACCCCACGCGCGGATTGGCCTGCCCCATTAACCCGTTCAGCCGGGTATCCGAATGCGCCGCGCTGGATGGCAGAACCCTCCAGGCGCGCATCAGCGCCAAGGGCCTGATGGCATCACTGTTGTTTTGGCTCGGCGCATCGAGGTCTTGGGGCTGCACGTGCCGCCCATTTTCGTTAGGCATGTTCCCACTCCATTCGGGATTCATGGTCTCGCAGCCCGCTGAAAGAAACGCAAGCAAACAGATGAGGGCGCCGATCAACAAGTACCTTCCCTTCGTCATTATAAAATCTCCTTGTGCGATGTTATCCTCTTCGCTCGCCGGGATGCTTTATCTACCGAGCTCATCGAGTCCAGCCGCGACTATTTTACCGCGAGCGGCGGGGAAAATGACCTGAAATTCCGAGCGGCTGGTCTTTTATTATTTTTGCCGCCTTCCGAAGCATGAGAGTCAAATGATTGATCAAGCACATGAAGGGATGGCGCAGCGTGGCGGTTTCCGTAAAATGCGTTCCTCCCGCTATACGGGTTTGCGCCTCTTCCGACTTGTTCATCGGGCGTCTAGCGGCCTATGATGGGAGCCTTGGCGCAAAACACGGGGCCGCGCAGGAGGCTGTACATGAAAGCGCTCGTCAAAAGCAAACGGGAGCCTGGACTTTGGATGGAAGAGGTTGAAAAGCCGGGCATCGGCATCAATGACGTGTTGATTCGGGTGCGCCGCGCCGGAATTTGTGGCACAGACCTGCATATCTACAAGTGGGACGAATGGGCGCAGAAGACGATTCCCGTCCCGCTCGTGATTGGGCACGAGTTCGTGGGTGAGATTGTGGAAACCGGGTCCAACGTGGCCGATTTCTATCCCGGAGAAATTGTGAGCGGCGAAGGCCATGTGGTTTGCGGGCGGTGCAGGAATTGCCTCGCCGGCCGCCGCCATCTCTGCGCTCACACACAAGGTGTTGGTGTGAACCGCGCCGGAGCGTTCGCCGAGTTCGTCGCGCTCCCCATGACCAACATCTGGCGCCACCATCATTCGATCGACGAAGATATCGCCGCCATCTTCGATCCCTTCGGTAACGCTGTGCACACGGCGCTTTCCTTCCCGGTTCTCGGCGAAGACGTGCTGATCACCGGCGCCGGCCCCATCGGACTGATGGCAGCGGCGGTGGTGAAGCACGCGGGCGCGCGCTACGTTGTGATTACAGATGTCAACCCGCACCGGATTGACCTTGCGCGCAAAATGGGCGCCACATTAGCTCTTGATACACGAGCCGAAACGCTTGCGGAGGCGCAAGAGAAGCTCGGCATGACGGAGGGTTTTGACGTAGGCCTTGAAATGTCGGGCAACCCTGAGGCGTTCCGCGACATGCTGCAGAATATGAGCCACGGGGCCAAGATTGCGATGCTCGGAATTCCGTCGGGTGAAATGGCGGCTGACTGGCGCACTATCATATTCAACATGCTCACGCTTAAGGGCGTCTACGGCCGTGAGATGTATGAGACCTGGTACAAAATGACCGTGATGCTTCAATCCGGGCTCGACATCAGCCCGGTTATTACGCACCGGTTTGACTTCGACGATTTTGAAAAAGCGTTCGAGGCAATGACTCAGGGCCAAGCGTGTAAGGTGATTCTGCATTGGAATTAGCGGATTCTGCGGTTCGGGCCGGCGCGGCTGTTTAGCTTCTCTGTCACAAGAAAATTGATCCTGCTAGCGGGGTCCTGTCTGTAAAAGGCAGCAATCCGTGAGGCAGAAATCATGATTCGGCCCGAACTTCCCGATTGCACGCCTTTCGGCTCCTTCTTCCGTTCTTTCTAGAATTAATTCACGAATCATGCTGACGAATTCCGGGTGCGCTCCGGGCGTCGAAGCCCGCGCCATCTTCATCCCAAGCTCTTCGCACAAACCCTGAGCCTCAGTATCGAGATCGTAAACCACTTCCATGTGGTCCGAGATAAATCCAACAGGCGCGATGAGAATGTTCTTTCCCCGCGCCGCAAACTCGCGCAGGTAGTCCTTAATATCGGGGCCCAGCCAGGGCTGTGACGGTGAACCGCTCCGGCTCTGAAAGACTAGAGGTCCCGTCGAACGGCTCAGGCCCTCCGACACCAAACGGCAAGTTTCTTCGAGCTGCCGGACATACGCGCAGTTATTGGCCATCGACAAGGGAATGCTGTGGGCTGTATAGACAATGTGAACCGCATCTTCCTTTTCAGACGGGAATTTTTCCAGCGCCTCACGAATGCGTTCGACCCATACCTGGATAAATCGTGGATGGTTGTAGAAAACTCGTAGCTTATCGACCGCAGGCGCTCCCTCACCGGCCTCGCGGCGGGCGTTTTCGATGTTCTCCAGATACTGGCGGCACCCCGAATAGGAACTGTACGCGGAGGTAACAAATGCCAGGGCGCGGCGCACTCCATCCGTTTTCATCGCGCGCAGCGTGTCCGTCAGCAGCGGGCGCCAGTTGCGGTTTCCCCAATAAACCGGCAAAGCAGGGCCTTTCGACTTCAACTCGGCTTCAAGCGCCCGGATCAGCGCCCTATTCTCATCGTTAATGGGGCTTCGCCCGCCAAAATGGTAATAGTGCCCGGCAATTTCGAGCATCCGCTCACGGGGAATATTCCTCCCGCGAAGCGTATTTTCGAGGAAAGGTATTACATCCTCCTTTTTCTCCGGCCCCCCAAAAGAGACCATGAGAACCGCATCGTATTTGCACTGCGTGCCGCCGCTCATCGTTGGGCAATCTCGCGATCTTCGGCGCAAGTGGCGCGAATGTTGCCGGGTTGGCTGGCCCCGCAAAAACTGAATACTCGAGCGCGAGAGCTTATGTCTTGCCGCTTGACAGCTTCGGCAAGGGTTTGTAAACTAAAAGTTTTCAAGCTCACCTCCGAGTAAGGCTCACGAATTCTATGGACAAGAAGAAAACAGAACTTTATCGCAAACGCCTGCACGAGAAGCAAGAACAGTTGCTGCGTCTGGTTTCGAAATCCGATCAGGATGGCCGGGAAGCCGACGAAGAGGGGACACAAGACATCGCGGACAAAGCGGCCAATGCCTATACAAAAGAATTCCTGTTTCACCAAAGCAACGACAACCGGCAGATTCTTACTCTCGTAGATGAAGCCCTGGAGCGGATCAAGAGCGGCACTTACGGCGCCTGTGTCGAGTGCCAGGACGAAGTGCAGCCTAAGCGCCTGGACGCGGTCCCCTGGGCGCGACATTGCATTGAATGCCAGGCCAAGCAAGATCAGGGTTTGCTTTAAGCGCGGCTTTTCAACCGGAGGCAGTAAGACCGGCGGGGCAAAACCCTGGATTGCGCCACTGTCCGTCATATCGCGCAATCTTTGTCGGCCCCCCGCCGGCAGAAAGCCGTTATTATCCTACGCTCTTTTCCCCGCATCAAACCGCATGGAATCACAGGGCTTCGTTCTCTCATTCAGAAATCCTGCGATGGACTCGCGTCTGCGCTTTTTCCCACTGGCTGCCCACTCTGCCAGCGCGAAGTGCCGTGGTCTAAGGGAATGGGCATTTGCCGGGACTGCGCGAACGCAATCAAGCCCTGGGAAGGGCCTTCGTGCGCCGTTTGTGGTTTGCCTTTTGCCTCCAATCTGATGATCAGCGGGAACCTTTGCGCTCTGTGCCGGCGCAACACCTATAGCTTCGACTTGGCGCGAAGCTACGGAATCTACACCCATCCCTTGAGGGATTTGATTTTGCATCTTAAGTTCCGGCGCCGTGAGCGCTGGGGCTATCAACTTGGCCGGTATCTTGCCTCCTTGGCGACGGCGCTTGAGATTGTGAATCACAGCCCCTTGATCGTGCCGGTCCCGCTGCACCGTTCACGCGAACGCGAGCGTGGTTACAACCAAGCGGAACTTCTTGCCCAGGGACTCCGCCTTGAGTTAAAGATATCGATGGGATCAATCGCTCCGCGCCTCACCACGCGGATCCTCACGCGAAGGCGGCCCACGCTGCCGCAGAGCGGCCTCCACCCGGACGCGCGCCGGGAAAACGTTCGCGGCGTATTCACGGTGGAGCGCCCGGAGCGCATTCGTGGGCATAGCGTCCTGCTAGTAGATGACGTTATGACTACCGGCGCAACAGTCTCAGCCTGCGCCGCCGCTCTGAAGCAGGCAGGAGCGCAAGAAGTAGCTGTCCTCACGCTAGCCAGAGCAACACCGCAGTTTCCCGACATCCACTCATTTCCTCCTGCTGTTGACGACTTGCATGGCGCCCGAACATAATGACATTTACCCATCTGGCGGCCAAAGCTAGGGATAAATGCCAGATGTCTCTGATCCACGAGACGGACGGGGTCACACTCAGTATGCGCCATTATAACGCCTGATGTGAGCCTCGCCGAATGTGTCTTCGCGGTGAAAAAACTGTGCCAGAAGCAGACCAACGCGTGTTGCAGGCGCCGGTGCTCGTGCTCAACGCCTCATACGAACCCATCAACGTCACGCCTGTGCGCCGGGCCGTTGTATTAGTCTTCAAAGGGGTCGCCACTACAGAGGAAGCTGACGGTAACTTCGTTCATTCTCCACGCCTCACCATGCGCGTGCCTTCTGTGATCCGGCTCCGGGAATTTCGCCATATCCCCCACCAAAGCCGGGCCCTTTCCCGAAAGAACATCCTGCTGCGCGATCGCTACACATGCCAGTTTTGCGGAAGCGTCTTTCCTGCGGGCGAATTGACACTGGATCATGTTATTCCCCGCTCGCGTGGCGGGCGCACCGACTGGGATAACTTGGTGGCGTGCTGCCATCCTTGCAACAATCGAAAGGGCGACAGGCTTCCAGAAGAGGCTGGACTCAAGCTCACGCGTCCCCCAAAATCTTTCAGCCTTCACACCAGCCGCCAGTTGATGCGGATGATGGGCAAGTCCGATGAACGCTGGAGAAAATACCTGTTCTATTAAGGGCCGCGCGAGAAACCTCCTGCTGAAAAACCACAAGCCGTCGCGTTGCTATGGCTCTGCCTACCAGGTGAATTGAAACTCAAGACCCGCGGAGCCCACCGCGACAGTCTTGAATTCGTGGTAAGATTCAACCAATCGCGCGCGGAGAGGTGGCCGAGTGGCTTAAGGCGGCGGTTTGCTAAACCGTTGTACGGTCAAAAGCTGTACCCAGGGTTCGAATCCCTGCCTCTCCGCCAGAAAGCTCCACGATTACACCTGTAACCAACTCTCCTGAAGCAGCCCCTACCAGTCGAACCGCCGTCCGAGGATCAGTTTCAGAATCATATGGTCTGGCGAGTCGCCTCCCCTCGTGAGTCCCCACCCCGGACCGAACTCCACCTCCCACTTTGGTCCCACATTGAGATCGATCACGCCAAAAATCTGATGGCTCTGCTCTGTGAGGGGGTCGAATCCGGTAATGTCGCCCAGAGAAGTGTAATATTCCGCCCCCACCGCGATGAGTTTGGTCACGTTGTAGCTAATCTTGCCCTGCGGCTCGAATTCGTATCCCTTGCTTTTGCTTGGACCGTGGAACGAGCGGTCGAAATCTGGATTGATCGACCAATAGAAGCGGCCCATCTGCTTGTCAATGATCGGTCGGATTTCCCACGTCCAGGTATCGGGCGCCCATGGTGGTCGCGCATAGCCGATCTCGTTTGAGATACTCAATCCCACCGGCCAATGCCAGCTTTCAGGAATGGCAAAGCGTGGCCGTATATGATCCCCCACCCAGCTATAACCGTGTCCCGGTGTATACGCCGTGAAGATATAAAAACCGGTCTCGAAGTAATCCGTAAACCCGTGGGTAATCTCTACGGTTTCGTGGTCTTGATGCTCCGTAGGGAGGAAACCGTCTTCCACTTGTTTCGTCCCTACGAATGTAAAATTGTTGTGCAGTTCAAACAGAGTTTTTCCCGGCGCAACCAATTCAGAGCCATAGATCTGAATTTCGTAATTACTCTGCGCGAGCGCGCTCGCTGGAAGGAAAGGAAACACTGTGAGAGCTGCAATGAGCGCAAACCAGGCCCATTTCGCGCCCGGGAGATGAGACTGAACAAATGCGGGCCTACCCGCTTCTCGCTGAATAACCAAAGCGCAGCCATGCTCGTTGGGATTTAAAACATGCGTCTCGATTGAGTTACATCGTGCGGCGTCCATCTCAATTGTTTCTGTATTCATTTCCATAGCATACCGCATCAAGCCAGGACTCTGCCCAGCTTGCTTTCGCCGCGGCATTCAATGAATGATATTCTCAGTTCATGCCGGAGCTGAATCCAGAGCAAAAGCGCGCTGCGGTCCACGGCGAGGGTCCGCTGTTGGTGGTTGCGGGACCAGGGACAGGCAAGACCCGCGTCATCACTGAGCGTATCGTCCACCTTCTCAGCGATGATTCCAGCTTTGCACCGCGCCTGCTGCCGGAGAACATTCTTGGCTTGACCTTTACGGAAAAGGCCGCGGGCGAAATGAAGCATCGCGTGGCGAAAGCCCTGCCGGGTCTCGAAACCTCGCCTGTCATTTCCACCTTTCACGCTTTCTGCTATCAGATCTTGTGCAAGCGCCATGAAGAGCGGCTACTGCTTGACAAGATCGACGTGTGGATTTTTCTGCGCCGCCGCATGGCGAAACTCGGACTCAATTTCTATCAAAAACTGGCTGAGCCGGGCGCATTTCTGCACGACCTGAACGATTTTTTTTCCCGCTGCCAGGACGAGCTGATCGAGCCGGACGATTTCGACCGCTACGTCCAGCAGTGCGAGCAGGAATTCTTCGCGCGTCACCCCGAGCTCAATAACGGCTCTCAAGCGATGCCGGCGCCGGAGAGCCTTGAGTGGGAGGAAATCTTAAAAAAGAAAGAACTCGCTCGTGTTTTCGACGCCAGCCGCCGTATGATCGAGGAAAACGGATCGAGCAGCTTGGGCAGTCTGGTTAGCGAGACGGTCTCGCTGTGGCGCCGCGATCCAACGGCGCTGGAACAGGCGCGGGCACAGTTTCGCGCCGTTCTCGTGGATGAATTTCAGGATACGAACTATGCCCAAGCAGAATTGTTGAAGCTTCTGGTTCCCCCACCCTACGCGATCACCGCGGTGGGTGACGATGACCAAGCCATCTACCGCTTTCGTGGCGCGTCGCACGGCGCATTTGAGATGTTTGGCCTGGTATTTCCCGGGCATCATGTCGTTTATCTCACCCAGAACTATCGCTCGACGAAAAGAATTCTACACGTAGCCGGAGCTGTGATTGCGCACAACGACCGTTACGCGCAGAAGCCCTCTCTGGTCTCGCTCAACCAGGAAGGGCCTTCCGTTTTTCTTGTCACGGCCAGAGACCCGGAGGGCGAGGCCGCCTGGATTGCAGACGAAATCGAGCGGCTGGCGCGCACAGGAACTCCGTACGGAAGCGCGGCCGTTCTCTACCGCGCCCATCATTACCGCGACCTTCTGGCGCATGAATTGAATTCGAGGAACGTGCCGTTGTCCATCCGGGGGCTTTCCATTCTTTCCGCCACGGTCTTGCGCGATCTGGTGGCCTGGCTCCGGGTGATTCATTCTCCGCACGATAATATCAGCCTCACACGCGTGCTGCTCGCGCTGTGCTGGCGGATTCCCGGATCGATTGCACAGCTTATCCGTGAACGCGCCTCGCACGATCATAGTTCGCTTTATGACGCGCTCACCAACGGAGCGGCGCCAGACATTACCGAAGGCCTCACTGAAACCGGCTGGGGAGAGCTTCAAAAGCTCATCAAAACATTCCGCCGTCTCGCGCGATCTTCCAGCGTGACGGGGCTGGCCGCCAAACTCACGGACCGGCTC
>JBOGJY010000519.1:0-10644 GCA_050745325.1 Terriglobia bacterium | reverse complement strand
GCATGTTGAATGCTAACGCGTTGCTTTTGGCGCAGCCCAACTTCATTTTCAATAGCGCCAACAACCCCAACGGCTCGGCGCAATTTATCGGGTCAGCCAGCGCGCCCATCAATGTGAACGAGCAGATTGTGCGTATTGACCACCAATTTTCCGATAAGACATCGCTCATGGCGCATTACGTCCGGGATGGAATCGATCAGAACTTCCCCACCTCGCTTTGGAGCAGCGATTCGTACCCCACAGTCGGCACAGATTTCCTGAACGAGCCGCAATCCATCCTGCTGAAGCTGACGCGCAGCGTTAGTCCGACGCTGCTCAACGAGTTCATGATCGGCTTCAACCGCCAGCCGCTCACGCTGCTTCCCATCGGGAACTTCAAGCAGCCCTCAGGGTTAAGCATCACCCGGCTCTTCCCGAATACCCCGAACGCGGACAACCGCATTCCGACCATCAGCTTCGCAGGGCCTTTGAATACGGCCTACGATATTGCTTCCTGGCCCTGGACGAACGTGCTCAATACGTGGACCGTCCGCGATTCCGCCACCAAGGTTTCCGGCAACCACGCCTTCAACTTCGGCGTGTATTACCTGCATTACCTGAAGGAGCAACAGTTGTTCGGCAACACCAACGGGAACTTCAACTTTAACTCTCAGAACGCCACGCTTGGAACTGCGGGCAATTACATTAACCCCGCAACGGGCGCCGTCACGAGCACCAATGGAAATTCGTTTGCCGACTTCATGCTGGGCAACGCTTACAGCTACACCCAACTGCAAGTACAGACGCTCCCGTCTGCGATCAACACCTTCTTCCAGCCGTGGTTTGGCGACACGTGGAAGGCAAAGAGCAACCTTACTCTGAATTACGGCCTCCGCTGGGACTACATGCCGCACGCCCACGAACGGCACAACCAGGTGGCCGTATTCCGGGAATCGCTCTTTAATTTTTCTGATGCGCCGCAAATTGATTCGAGCGGCCATTTTAAAGCCGGGACCGGAGTTCTGACCAACGGCGCTTATCTCAATGGTATGGGCATCGCAGGCCAGAACGGAATCCCAACCATCCTGGTGGACAACCACTGGACCAACTTCGAGCCGCGCTTCGGGTTCGCGTGGCAGCCGCGCCCCAACAGCAAGACGGTGGTTCGCGGAGGGTTTGGGTTGTTCTTTGAGAACATCCAAGGCAATGACATTTACAACGTCCAGCCCAACCCGCCTTTCTCCAACAGCCCACAGCTTCTCAACACGTCCCTGGACAATCCAGGCGGCGGAACCGCGGTCCTCACCCCCAGCGGCTTGACCTCCTACGATCCGAGTTACCTGCAGCCCTACTCCGAACAATGGAACCTGGGGGTGCAGGAGCAGATCAATACGAAGACCGTGGCTTCGATCGCATACGTGGGCTCTAAATCAACCCATCAGCAGATCACCCGGAACATCAACCAGCCCACCGCACCTGTTCCGACCGGAGAGAATCTCAATCAGGCGCGGCCGTACCTTGGCTGGGGCAGCATCAACTGGTATGAAAACTCTACGAATGCCAACTACAACTCGCTGCAAGCCAGCTTGCGCTTTTCTGCATGGCACGGCTTGACCTCAGGCGCTTCTTACACCTACTCCCACTGCCTCGATTATTCGGACAACGATAACGGAGGGGCCATCAATGACGCCTATAGCCTCGCCGCCGAATATGGCACCTGCGGCTACGACGTGCGCCACATGCTCGTAGTGAACTACGTTTACGATCTCCCGGTCTTTAACACCGCCACGGGGGCGAAGCGTGCATTCCTGGGCGGCTGGGAGCTTTCCGGAATCACCACCATCTATTCGGGTGGTCCTCTGACCATCGGCTCGAATGCGGATACAGCGCATTGCGGATGCGGCGGTTATCGCGCCGACCTCGTCGGGAACGCCAACAATGGCCCGCGCACCCAGGCGGAGTGGTTCAATATTGCCGCTTTTGCGGCTCCTGCGAACAACACGTTCGGTAACGCTGCACGCAATATCGTAGACGGCGCAGGCATCGATAACTTCGACGTCTCGCTGTTCAAGAACTTTGCCGGCATCCCCTTCCCTGGAAACAAGGAAGGCGCTACCATGCAGTTGAGGTTTGAGTTCTATAATTTCTTCAACACCACCCAATTCAACGGTTTCAGTACAACTTTTCAAAGTGGGAACTTCGGCCAGGCGACGAGCACGCGGCTGCCGCGCGAGCTTCAGATTGGCGCGCAGTTCATATTCTGAGGGTTGTTTATCTTTGATGGCCTTTGCGGTCCGCCCGGAAAAACCCGGGCGGACCGCAATTTTTTTAGAGATGATGTAGCGCCCTTCAGGGCGGCATGTGCCGGGCGCAAAGCCCGGCGCTACGATGGCGCCGATGAGGTCATGCAAGACGCGCACGTCTTTTGAGACAAAGCAAACAACGCCGAGTCTGGGCCAGCCACGATTTTTGCTCTATTGCGATTGTAGCGGCGGCCTCTGGCCGCCGCTACAAACCCCGGTTGGGCGCCGGGCCAGTGGACTTGCCCACGACGAGGTCAATCTTCACCGCGTACTCTTTGCCGCCCCCGGACGCGGACGTGATCGTATGGTGCAAGGCGTCGGCGGCGGTGCGTCCAAGGATGTCCGGGTGCATGTCCACGGTGGTAAGACGGGGAACGAAATAGGCCGCCAGATACGTATTATCAAACCCGGCGACGGAGATATCCGCGGGAACGTTCAAGCCCGCCTCGAAGAAAGCGTTCATCACGCCGACCGCAGTAACGTCGTTGACGGCGACCACGGCGGTGGGCCGGGGAGCCATTTCCAGGATGGACACGCCCGCCGCATATCCGCCATCCAAGCGTTGGTTGCCCGTCAACACCGGGCCGGGCTCAAGACCCAGGGCGGCAAGCGACTGCAGGTAGGCCTCATGGCGGGACATGATGTTCTTCAGCTTGGGGCGGCCTCCCACGTAGGCGATTTGCCGGTGGCCTAAATGATAAAGATGCTCGATCAACTGGCGCATGCCGGAGATGTAGTTCACCTTCACATTGCTGGCGCGCTCGGAGACGAAATCCAGGTCGAAGCAGGCCACGGGAATGTCGCGGTAGACAATCTCTTCCAGCCACGCCGAGCTCATTTCCGAAGTGAAGATGGCCACGCCGCTGACGTCCTGCTCCATGATGCGCTCGGCGGCGCGCCGCATCAGCGGCAATTCGTAGCTGGTTTCGCTGGCGATCACCTCAAAACCGTAGTGGCGCGCCTGGGCTTCAAAGTTCTTCATGACCACGGCGAAAAACGGGTTTTCGATGTCCGACACAACGATGCCCAGGGTTCGCGTGCTTTTGGCGGCCAGATTCCGGGCATGGCGATTGGGATGGTACCGAAGCTCGCGCGCAATGGCGATGACCTTCTTGCGGGTTTGTTCGCTGAGGCGTCCGCCAGAATTGAAAGCCTGGGACACGGCGGCGGTCGAGACGCCCGCCTCACGGGCAACATCCCTGATGGTGATCCGCTTGGTCTTCATGGCAAGATCCATTTTTGTCGTCCCCTTCACGCTTTGTTTAAACGAAGTATCCGATCTTCCGCTTTCCGAAAAGCTCGCGCGCTGGCGAGTAGTAGAGGCGGCTTTATGCCGCCACAATACGGCGGGGTAAACCCGCCGCTACACCCGAACCTAAGTCACTACCCGCTGGCGGCGTCACTGGCATTTTCAGCAGCCGGCCAGGAGCGCCATACGGCCTGAAATTGTACCTGTGATTATAGGAATGTATCCGCCAAGTTGCAATGGAGGCGCGGAGAAAAAGTAAGCGTCCCGGTAATAAGCAAATCTCACTTTGAAGCGGGCGGGGCGCCCGAAATTTCCTTATACAGTTTTTCTTCCTGGGTGTGATGGATATCGGCGACGGCCTTGAGCTCGGCGGCGGCAAGCTGGCTTTTACCTTCGGCGCGATAAACCTGCGCGAGCCGGTAGTGCGCTTCGACACGCGAGGGATCGAGCGCGATGGCTTCGCGCAATTCGCTTTCCGCCTTCGGATAGTTTTTGTCGCCGGCATCGAGAATTCCGAGGTCGAATTGCGCGACACGAATCTTGGGAAACCCACGAATCGCCTGTTCGACGAGCGCGCGCGCCTGGCGGGGCCTCCCTTGCTTTAAGGCGATATCCCCAAGGTACGCTTCCGACTTTGGCACGTCGCCGCCCGCCTCAATCTCCTGCTGAAACGCCTGGGAAGCGAGGTCATACTGGCGGTTTTTCCAGTAGAGGTAGCCCAGGCCAAAATGCACGCCCGGCTGATCGGGCCCGAGCGCGGCGGCGGCCTTAAATTCCTTGATCGCCGCGGCGGTGCGGTCCAAACCGTCGTCAGCTTCACCCATCAGCATATGAATGCTGAAGGAATCGGGAGAATGGCGTTGTATCTCGTCGAAGTAATCGAGCAACTTCTGGTCCTGGCCGCTCTGCAAATAGCTTTGCGCGAGCAGGAATTGCAGCGTCGAATTGTCCGGCTTCACGGCGACAACCTTTTCGAACTCCGCGCTTGCGTGGTTGAAGTCCTTGGCGCCGTAGTATGCCATCCCAAGCAGGCTGCGGGCTTGAAAGCTGTCTGGCTGAATGGAAACAGCTTTGGCCAGGGGCTTGGTGGCCGCGCGGAGATTTCCCCCTTTGAAGTAGGCAAGGCCCAGGTTCACCAGCAGGGGGAACGAATTAGGGTCGAGCCGCAACGCGCGCTCGTAAGTTTGCGCGGCTTGCGGGTATTTCTCCATGGCGGCGTAGAGCACACCCAGGTTGTTGAGCGCCTGAAGCGAATCCGGAGCGACGCTCAGAACTTGCTCGTAAATCTTCGCCGCTCCTGCAAAATTCTTGGCCTCAGTGAGCTTTTGGGCGCGCGCGAAAAGCGTCTGTGTCTGCTGGGATTGCCCATTTAGCCTATTTGGCTGGTCTGATCCCAAGCTTTGTTGGGTGGCTGCCAGAGCGCCGGCCGTCAATGCGATCAGCAGACATGCGCTTATCCAACCGCTGCTTTTGCGCGGAACGGACCGGAGAAATCGTGCACAGGCCAGTTTCATCTTTACAGAATTATAACCCAGCGGCATCTGGAGTGCGGCAGCAAGCTGCTGCTATGTAGTCATAGCGCAGAGCGGCCTTTCGGCCGCAACCCAATCCATTGTCATCCTGAGCGTAGCGAAGGATCTGCTTCTGCTGGACGGCCTCCCGCGAAAAGCAGATTCTTCGCTGCGCTCAGAATGACAGTTCTTTTTGGCTGCGCCCCTGCGCTACAAAAAACAGCGGGAGCAAGCTCCCGCGCTCCAAACAGCATGTTCGACCTCTTTGCATCGACCCGCCACCTGTGTAATTCTGAATTTCGTTCCGGGCGCCATGGCAAAAGAAATTCTTCACGCTAAGCATCTCGATCGCATTGCAGGTTTGCTTCTCGCTGTCTGCTTGATTACGGGCGCCGGTCTCCGGCTCCGCGCGCAAACAATCATGGATACTAAGCCGGAGGCGCCGGCCGAAGAGCCGCATCCCAAAGGTTGGTGGCCTAAGGATGGCTCAGCCGCGCGCAGCGCCTACACGGGCCCGGAAGCGTGCGCGGCGTGCCATCGAACAGAATCCGCCGGATGGGAGACCTCGCAGATGGCTCACGCCATCACGCCCGCGGCTAAGAGCAAGTTCCTGCGCGCCCATCCTCATATGGTTTACCAGTGGGGGCCGTACACATACCAAATTAAAGTTGCGGGGAACCAGGCTAACTACAGCGTCACCGGCGGACAGCGTACACTTTCCATTCCATTGCTTTGGGCATACGGCACGGGCGTGGTGGGCCAGGCTTTCATATTTCGCATCGATCAGACCTATTACGAGGCGGAGGTTGCCTTTTATCCGGCGCTGAACCGCTTAGACGTTGTGGCAGGTCTCGCGCGGAAGCCCCCTCCCACGTTGCAGCAGGCGTTCGGCCTTCCGCTATCCTCTGACGCCGCCAAGCAGTGCATCGCTTGCCACACGACGGCGTCCGTCACCGGAAGCCAGCTCAAGGTTGATGCGATGATCCTGGGTGTGACCTGCGAGGCGTGCCACGGTCCGGGAGCGCGCCACGTAGCGGCGATGAAGGCTTTGAGCAGCCGGAGCGGGGAAGCCAAGCCCGCTTCGATGTTCATTTTCGAGCCGGCGAAGCTCGCCCCTACGGACCTCGAAAACTTTTGTGGCGCTTGCCATCGCACGTCGTTGCGCGTGATGAGCGAAGGCCTGCACGGGCTGGATACCGTCCATTACGAGCCTTACCGGCTGGAGATGAGCCAGTGCTGGATCATGAGCCAGCAGATTACGTGCGTTACCTGCCACAACCCCCATCAGCCCCTCAAGCGTGGTCCCTCTGCCTACGATGCGGCGTGCCTCTCGTGCCATTCCGGCAATGCTGCGACGGCGTCCGCCGCGGCGATGGGAAAGACTTGCCCGGTGGCCACACGGAATTGCGCCACTTGCCACATGCCCAAATGCCGCCTACCCTTGTCGCCTTTCACCATGTCTGACCATTTCATTCGTGTCGTGCGTTCGGGAGACGCGTGCGCGAAATCATAGTTTACCTAATGGCGCTGGGCGCCAACCCCGAGGAGAAGACCGCGGCCATACATAACGAAGGCTCTAATTATTAATTCCGGGCGCAGCCATCGTCGTGAAGCAATAGAGTTATCCTGCGGATACGGCGAAGGATTTCGTAGAAGTAGCAATCAGCCGGGCGTGTGCACTTGCTTTTGGGTAGGGGCAGGGTTATACTTCACCATGCGGTAGAAAAGTGGGCGAAAGCCCACTTTTTTGTTGGGGTTGTAGGCGAAATCCGCCCTCGGCCGATCCAGCCTCGGCTCACCGGAGCAACATGGCCGTTGATGTGGAAAAGATTAGAGAGATGGCTGGACGTGTCGCCACCTCGGAAGGCCTAACCTGGGTGGATGTTGAGCTAAAGGGTGGCGGCGCCAACCAGCTTTTGAGGATTTATATCGACAAGCCTCAAGGAGTTTCGCACGCGGACTGCCAAGTGGTCAGCGAGCAAATAAGCGCCCTGCTGGATGTGGAAGACATGTTTCCAGGGAGATACACCTTGGAGGTTTCGTCACCGGGTCTCGAGCGCAAGCTGATGAAGGCGAGCGATTATGAATACTTTGCGGGCCGCAAGGCGCGCTTGGTGTTGCGCGAGCCTCAGAGTGACGGCAACAAGGTGATGGAAGGGCGGCTAGCGGGTTTCGAAGCGGGCCGCGTGCGGCTGGATGTGGGCGAAAGCGGTGTGCGTGAGTTTGAGCTTTCGAGCATTGCCAGGGCGAAGTTAGTGCTTGAGAAATAAGCAGCAATGAAGTTTTGCGAGGTTAAGCAAGAGGTATGGCTGTGACGACGAGTTTGCTCTACCAGACAATTGATCAGTTGAGCCGCGAAAAAGGCATTGACGCGCAGGTGATTATTTCTGCGGTGGAAGACGCCATTCTGGTGGCCACGCGCAAGTATTACAAATCCTCGGAAGACCTCGAATCGCATTTTAATAAAGATACTGGCGCGGTGGAAGTCTGCGCTGTGAAGAAAGTGGTCGAGCGCGTCGCCGATACGGACCACGAGCTTTCGATTGAAGATGCGCGCCGCTACGATCCATCCGCAAGTTTCGAAAGCCAGGTGAGGATTCCCAAGCCGACTGAGGTTCTCGGTCGCATCGCGGCTCAAACCGCCAAGCAGGTCATTTTCCAAAAAGTGCGCGAGGCCGAGCGGGACACGGTTTTTGCCGAGTACAACAACCGCACCGGTGAGCTGGTGAATTGCACGGTAAAACACCTGGAAGGTCCGGACGTCATTGTGGATCTTGGACGCACGGAAGGGCGGATGCCGCGCCGCGAGCAATCGCGCCTGGAAAACTATCAGGTCGGCGACCGGATTCGCGCCGTCATCACCGCCGTAGACCGCGCCGCGCGCGGGCCGCAAGTGATCGTTTCACGCGCAGACCCCATCCTGGTGCAGCGCCTGTTCGAAATGGAAGTGCCGGAGATTTATGATGGGACGGTGGTGATTAAGGCGATGGCGCGGGAGGCGGGCGAGCGGACGAAGGTGGCCGTTTATTCGAAAGATCAGGACGTGGATTGCGTGGGCGCCTGCGTCGGAATGAAAGGTATGCGCGTGCAATCGATTATCCGAGAGTTGCGCGGGGAAAAAATCGACATTATCGAGCACAACGATGATCCTGTGACCTTCGCCGCCAATGCGCTGAGCCCGGCGAAGATTAATCACGTTTCCATAGTGGATTCTGAAGAGAAGAACCTGGAAGTGATCGTGGACGATTCCCAGCTCTCGCTCGCCATCGGCAAGAAGGGGCAGAACGTCCGCCTGGCAGCCAAGCTTCTCGGCTGGCACATCGACATTAAGAGCGAGGAAGAGAAGCGCCAGGAGATCGAAACGCAAATGGCCGCCATGGCGCGCCGGGGCGCGGCGGTCGACCAGCTTGTGGGCCTCGGTGAAAAGACCCTGCAAAAATTGAAGGACCACGGCATTGAGACCGTCGAACAGCTCGCGCAGATGACGCCGGCTGAACTCACGCAAATTCCGGGCATCGGCGAAAAGACGGTGGAGAAGATCCGGCAGGTCGTGATCGAATACTTCGAGCAGGGCGAACAAGCTGAACAGGCTGAACAAGCTGAACAGGCCCAAGAGGCTCTCCAGGCCGCAGAGGCCGTTGTCGCCGAACCGGCGCAGCCCGCGACGGATGAAAACGTCACAGAGGCTGCGGCGGAAGCTGAGCCCGAAGGGATAAGCGAAGAGCCAAGCGACAAAGGCAAGGCCGAAGAAGCGGTTGCGAGCGAACCGGAAACCCCGGAGGTTGCGCCCGCCCCCGAAGAGGATGAAGCTGCCGGAACTACGGCTGAGACCGGGAACAATCCAGATCAGCCAAAAGATTAGAAGATTATAAAACGATAAACTGACAACCAAGAGTAGTAGAGGACGACAACAAAATTCGCGGAACGAAGCCTAGCAAGCCTTTAGAATCAACGTTTCTAATAATTGCAGCGCAGCGGCATCATGTGTCAGGAATTGAGGACTGCAGGTGAGCGGAAAGATTCGCATTAACGATCTGGCGAGAGAGCTTGAGATCAAAAACAGGGTTCTATTAGACTATCTGCACGAAATTGGAAACCCGGATATAAAATCCCACTCGAGCGCTATTGAAGGTGACCTCGCTGACAAGATCCGCGAGCATTTTCACCAGGCCGCACGGCAACCGGAGGCGCCAAAGAAGCCTGCGGCCGCTCCCGCAACCCCTACTGTCACTGCAGCTCAAGTCCCTCCAGACCCTCCGGCGGCGCCGAAAGCTCCAACGCCTTTTGTGCATCCGCATGAGCCGGTCCCACTCGGACGCACCATCGACCAAATCAAAGAGGATGTCCGCCGCGCGATCACACCACCAGCTCGGCCAGCTTCTCCTGGGAGGCTTGTACCCTCCGCGCCCGGCGAACGCGCGGGTAAACCGGCGGCAAGCGCGCCGCCCGAAGCTGCGCCTGCGAGAACCGCGCCGCCACCGGGCGCGGCGGGGTCTGGCGCCGCCTCCAGGCTCCCCGCGCTGGGCAGGATCGCGGCCCCTGCGGCAGGGGGACCACGGCCTGGAACTCAATCGATCTCACAGGGCTCATCAAACTTATCAGGCTCACCCAGGCCACGGGAAGCCGCCGCCCCGGGCAGACCCTCAGGGTCCCAGATCGCCGCCAAGCAGGGCCGCCCAACGGCTGGAAAGAAGTCTCCCGCGTCCAATCAGCCGATTTACCCCGGCGTGGCCAGGCCGAAGACATCGCCAGCCCGTCCGCTTGCGGCACGCCGCCCGGGCGATCACCGTCCGATGCACCCGACGGCGGCGCGGCCGGCGCCGAAATCGCCGCATCCCGCGGAAGGCGGGGCCGCGGCAGCTCGCACGGCGCCCTATCGCGGCGGCGGTCCAGCGGGCCGCCCGTTTCCAGGCAGGCCGATGCCTCAGGTTGCGAAGCCCGTGGCGCCGGAAGACGTTCCGATCACGCGAAACATCACGATCACCGAGGGCGTTAGCATTAAGGAACTTTCCGAGAAGCTGGAAGTCCGCGCCAAAGACGTGATTAAGCGCCTGCTCGATAAAGGCATCTTCTCCACCATTAACCAGACGCTCGACAGCCAGACTGCTCAGGAAGTAGCGCGCGCTTTCGGCGCCGCCGTCACGGTAATCTCTTTTGAAGAGGAAGTGACTCACGAGGTGGAAGTGGCGGATAAGCCGGAGGATCTCAGGCCGCGCCCGCCTGTGGTTACGGTGATGGGCCACGTCGATCACGGTAAGACCTCGCTGCTCGACGCCATCCGTGAAACCAGCGTCGCGTCGCGGGAAGCGGGAGGCATCACCCAGCATATTGGCGCGTATCACGTGGATGTCGGCGGGCGCAAGGTGGTCTTTCTGGATACCCCCGGCCACGAAGCGTTTACGCTCATGCGCGCGCGCGGCGCGCGCGTCACGGACCTGGTGATCCTGGTCGTCGCGGCGGATGACGGCGTGATGCCGCAAACCGTCGAAGCCATCAACCACGCCCGCGCAGCCGACGTGCCCATCCTTGTGGCCATCAATAAAATTGACAAGCCGGAAGCGAATCCCGAGCGCGTCAAGAAACAACTCGCGGATCTCAACTT
>JBOGJY010000518.1:0-9505 GCA_050745325.1 Terriglobia bacterium | reverse complement strand
GCGCCGCACGAGCATGAAACGAGCTACAGCGCCGTGCGGGTTGTGGCACTGTACGCAGCCCAGCACACGCACGGGAGGATGCTCGAACACAAACGGCCCGCGCTTTTCGACGTGGCACTTTACGCATGTTTCCCAATTGGGTTGTCGCAGCGACGCAAGGTTATAAGTGCCGTGCGGGTTGTGGCAGTCCGTGCACTTCATCAATCCTTCTGGAACACGATGGTGAAACGGTAGTGCGAATTGCGCTTGAATGGTGGCGTGGCAATGGTAGCAGAGCGCGGGCTGGGTCTCTTTCAATTGGCTCTCCTCGAGCCACCGGTGTTCCTCCTCGACTTGCGGAACCGAGAAGAATTTGGCCTGCGCGAATTGCGGGCGAACCTGATCGGGATTATCCACGGCTTCCACCAAATGGGGGCTATGGCAGCTGTCGCAGGAAACGCCCACCGCAATGTGTTGAGAGTGGGCAAAGATGGTCTGGGTTTTGTCCGTGACGTGGCAGGTGAGGCAGCGTTCTGCGTTCTCCCTTGGGCTGCCGTGAAATCCGAAAATTAGTTTGGCGGCTGCTGCGATTTTGGCGTCGTTACCGTGCGCCGCCTCCTCGGCGTCGGAATGCACCTTGCCCGGCCCGTGGCATGTCTCGCAGTCCATCACAGACCGGCCGCATCGCGGAGGCGAGCGTGCGCCGTCTTGCCAAATTCGAGGAACTCAGCTTTATGGCAGGAACGGCAGCGCTCGCTGCCGATATAACCCGCCGAGGCTGGCTGGGGATGCTCCTTCCACGAGGCCGAGGGTGGTTCTACAGCGGCGGGGCGCCGCTGAGCAAATGCTGGACCGAAAGAACACAGAATCGCCCATCACATCGTCATGCGGAAACTGGCGGCGTTCACACCCGAAAAACCCGCGATTGCGTCAAAAAAAGAGCTTGACAACTCATGATGTTATGTTACCATTGGTAACATGAATAGCAACCAGTTCAAACGACTCAGAAAGCGGATGAAACTGACACAGGCCGAGCTTGCCCGCGAACTATCCGTTTCCCGCGCCGCGGTGTCACGATGGGAAAGCGGTGAACGGAACATTGATAGCGTGCTCGCGTTCGCGCTGGCGTGCTTGGCCGAGAAAAGGAGAATGAATCATGGGAAGAGGGGCAAGTAAAGGGCACTTATGGCCGAGGGGCAACACCTTTTATGCCATCTGGTATCGCAACGGACACCGATTCTGTGAGAACACGCATAAATCCGACAAGGCGGAAGCGCAGGCGGAAATGGAACGGATGATCGCGGACTGTGAGGCAGGCAATTTCGCCAAGCCGGACAAGACCCCGCCAACTCTCATTGCTATGCTGAACGAAGCACTCCGCATGTACAAGCGGAAAGAGCGGAAGAGTCTTGAGCACGTCGAACGCCATGCCAAGCGGCTGCGGAAGGGCTTTCCGGGACGACGCGCGGATGAAATCACTTCCGATCATGTGAACGACTATATTGAAACGCGGTTAGAGGAAGAGGCAGCGAACGCGACAATCAACCGCGAACTGGCTTTCCTGCGGTTCGCCTACAAGCTCGCCGGCAAGACAAGGAAGCTCAAAGCTGAGGTAATCCCGCACATTGAAATGCTGCCAGAGAACAACCGGCGCACGGGCTTCTTTGAACAAGAGCATTATGAAGCCGTGCTGAAAGAGCTGCCGGAATACGTCAAGGGAGTGCTCACGCTGGGATACTGGACGGGAATGAGGAAAGCGGAAATGCTGGGTCTGCGATGGGAGCAAGTGGATATATTCAACCGGCTTGTGTTCCTTGAGCGCACCAAGAACGGCGAAGATCGCACCCTGCCGCTCAACGATGAGCTATTTGCCATGATGACCGAGCAAGCGAAGTGGCGCATGGATGCTTGCCCGTTTGTGTTTCACCGCTTCGGGCAGCGGATTAAATCCTTCAGTAAGGCATGGCACACTGCCTGCGAGAAAGCCGGTTGCCCCGGAAAACTCGTTCACGATCTGCGGCGGACGGGGGTACGGAATCTGGTGCGCGCGGGCGTGCCTCAGTCGGTTGCCATGAAAATCAGTGGTCACAAAGACCCAAGAATATTTGAACGCTACAATATCACGGACACCCGCGACATCGCGGAAGCCATGCGGAAGGTGAGCATATACGAACAGGAAAAGCGGCTTGCAAGGGCGCAAAGCGTGCTGGACGTTCACGCTTCGTTCACAAGTGCCGATTCTGAGGGCGAAACACCCGTTTTACCAGAGCGGGTGCAATAGGCTGAGGTTTGTTTTCAATTACTTAGATTGGTGGACCTGGTCGGGATCGAACCGACGACCTCATGACTGCCAGTCATGCGCGCTCCCAGCTGCGCCACAGGCCCTAGCCTCAATGTAGTGAACAGACAACCACGTATTTTGTTTTTAGCATAGGGGTTCGGGAATGTCAATTGATGCTACGTCCAGCGATCTCAAGCTGGCTGTGTAAAAACGTGGAACCCAGTTATCCCGGACAGCGCGATTCCGTCCGGGTTGGGCCCAGCCTCCGCTGGTCATTCCGCAGGTTGAGTGAATATCTTGAACTAAGGCAATGCCTCCTTAGAAATAGAATTTCAAGGCGAATTGTATGAGCCGCGCATTGGTTTGGGTACCGGTTATCTTTCCGAACTGCGCAGGGTTAAGGAAATTTAGAGAACTTGGATTACTGAAGTCGGGTGTGTTTGTAAGGTTGAAGACTTCCGCCCGGAACTCCAATGACTTCGATTCTGAGACTCTGAACGACTTGAACAAGGAAAAGTCGAGGTCATGAACCCCAGGGCCCACCGCCTGGGTAGGCGCTCCACCCAGAGGAGCGAAATTCGTTTGCCCGATGGAAGTAGCCGCGGACGGATTCGTGAAGGCCACCGCGTTAATCCAATGGCTGACATTGTGGGGACCCGCAATGACACTTTGGCCCGGAACAAGTAATGCGTTGCATCCCAATCCCGCTGTCGAGGTCGCCGTGCAGCCGACCGTGAAGGGTTGGCCATCTTGCAAGTCCAGAATCCAGTTAGTTGTCCATCCGCCTATCACTTCATTGAGGAAGCCTGGCCGGTTCAGGAAATATTTGCCTTGGCCAAAAGGTAACGCATAAGTCCCGCTGAGATGAACAATATTGCGCGTATCGAAATCGCACAAAGCGTAATCCTGCTCAATGCCAAAACCTGCAAGGTACTGAGCGCGATACCCTCCAATGTTGTTATCCAAGTTATCGCGTGAGTCGGTGCGGCACTTCGAATAAGTATAGTTGCCCAACAGCGAAAAACCGGAGGTAAAGCGCCGTTCAATATTGGCTTCCAGCGCGTTGAAATTGCCGTTCGCGTCGGGAAGGTTATAAACTCCACCGTAAGCGAAGCTCGGATAGGGAGCGTACTGGAGTTTATTCGCGTTGGGAGGCAATAACTCTGTGACTTCGTTTGCGGACTCGTTCTGGACCAAATGGCGCGTCTGCGACCCCGCGTAGGTAATTGAAGCTGCCGTGCTAGGTGAGATTTGACGTTGAAGCGCAAAGTTATAGCTTTGCGTCGAAGGATCTTTCCAACTGAGTTGCGAGCCAATAAGGGAAATCCCGCTCAACCTGGCCGCCGAGGAGGCAAGAGGAACGTTCAAAAGCCCATTTTCCAGCAACCCGATGGAGTTATTGGGAGTAATGGGCTCGACAGCGTTAGGCGCAGTAAACGAGCTTTGAACGAGAAAGGGGAAGCTGTTGGCGCCGTACTGGGAAAGGCCAAAATCCTCCTGGCCCCCGTAAAACATGGCGTAGCCACCACGAATCACCCAGTTTTTCGCGGCGTGATAGGCAAAGCCCAAACGGGGACCCCAGTCGCCGTAGGGCGCTTGCTGCCAGACCGTCCCGGTGGTGGGAGTAAAGGCAATGCCATTCGCGGCGAGCAGAGTAACAAAGGCGGATGGGACCTCACCCGCGCGGCTTTGAGCAATAAGGAACTTTCCGCCCGCGAAGCCCAGACCGGGCACAAAATTGGCCTGTGATCCAAAATACTCGCTGGGCTGCGCAAACCAGTCGTAACGGAGCCCGAGGTTCAGCGTCAGCTTTTGGGTGGCCCGCCAGCTATCCTGAATGTAGCCGCCGTAGTACGTCCGGCGATAGTCAGCAAACGGTCTGAAATTGGTGGCCGCAACGGTATTTGCGCCGCCCACGTTGTTGATTCCTCCCGGCGCCGTGCTGGCAACCGGTGTGAGCAATAGTTGAGCCGCCGCCGTGCTTCCGTCCGTTGAATTGACCACCGACGTGTATTCGCCATTGAAAGTGATTGTTCCGCGCGTGTCAGGGGGCGAAATCATCGGGAAGCGGACATCCTGAAATTCGAAACCGGTGCGGATGCTGTGTGACCCGGTGATTTTCGTCACGTTTTCAGAAACCTGGAGGGTGTTGCTCCATTTATCGCTCGGCAGGAAGGCCGGCGCCCCCAAGCTTGATAGCGAACCGAGGGAGAAAAGCGGCAGGCCTCCGTTCTCTGGCACCTGAGGAACGCCTTGAATTCCAAATTGCCCGGGAATGTCGCTGAGATTATTTCCATCGAACTGAAGTCGGATGTCATGCAGCCGGCTGTAGCCAATCCGGAATTCGTTGATCGTGGTGGGCGAAAAAATGTGAGTCTCGCTGAGCGCGGCGTGCTGAGCCAAAGTCGTGCCACTTCCTGGCCGGTTCGGAGACCCGTCTGCGATTCCCGCAAAGGGGCCTGGATAAAATAGAGACGCGGTGGAATAGCTATAACTGCCGAACATCGTGTCATGATCGCTGAAATTGTGATCCACGCGCGCGTCGAAGCTGTCTTGGTTGTTGCTCTCGACCGGCGCGTCCGTAAGGTTATCCAGAACCCCAGGGCCATTGGGCAAAGGATAAAGCTGCAATAGTTTGATCGCATTCGCGCCCAGGCGGCCGGTTGGAAGCGCGTTGAGTTGGGCGGTCGCCGCGGCCGAGGTGAAATTGGTCACGCCAGTGAGAGAACCGGCATAGAACGGATCGCGCACGTATCCGGTCGCAGCCGCCACAAGGCCGGTAACAGGATCAACTTGTCCCTTGGTTACGGGGCGCGTCGTGGCCGGATCGAGAATTGCGCCGGATGGGAAAACACGGCCCAGTGAATCGGTGCGCGTCCCGGTCTGGCCCGCGATCAAGTCCTGAAAGTTCGTATAACCGCTGTTCCGCTCGGCGGCGGTCGGAACCGTGCGCACATAGGTTAACCCCTGCCGGATGCGCGTGCCCTGGTAATCCACAAAAAAGAACGTCTTGTCCTTGCCGTTATAAACGTGAGGGAGGGTTACGGGTCCGCCCAGCGTAAACCCGAACTGATTCTGACGGTACTCTGCAATCGGCTCGTTAGCCGCATTCAGGAAGAAATCGTTGGCGTCCACACCGGAATTGCGCAGGAACTCCCAGGCGTCACCGTGAAAATGATTGGTTCCTGTTTTTAGCGCGGCGTTGATCACGGCTCCGGCAGAGTGGCCGCCGAACTCGGCGCTGTAGTTGTTGGTCTGGACGGTGAATTCCTCGAGGGCGTCCGGAGGTGGCAGGACCACGTAATAGGCTTCATTGATGACATCGGCGATGTCGCTATTGTTATCGATCCCGTCCAGCAAATAATCGTTCGAGACCGGGCGCTGGCCGTTCGCTGCGAAGCCTCCGCTTGCCTTTACGCCGCGCGAATCGGACTGCATAAAGGTGACCCCGGCGCTGAGTTGGGCGAGGAAGGTCGAGTTGCGGGCGCTCAAGGGAAGATCGTTGGCGGCCCTTGCGGAAACAACTTGTTGGATGGACGCGTTTTGCGTTTGCAGTGAGGGCGGTGCGGCGTTGACGTTAACCGTCTGGGTCACCATTCCAGTCTGTAGCGTGAAGTTCACCAACACTTGCTGCTGGATGTTGACCGCGACGTGGAAATGGAGTTCTTTCCGGAAGCCCGCGATCTCGGCCGTGACCGTGTAAGCGCCGACCTTTACTGGAGTAAAAACATAACCCCCGTCGCTTTCAGTTTCAGTTGAGATGGTGTAGTTGGTCGCCTCATTGGTCAAGGTGACTTTGGCGCTGGGTATTACTGCTCCTGCTTGATCTTTCACTGTGCCTACAACCGCGCCCGTGTCCACCTGGGCGCGAAGTCCGGGCACACTCAGGAAGGAAAGAATAAGAACCAAGAAACCCAAAATGCCATAAAACTTTCGCTGCTGGCGCATTGACATTCTCCTCTTCAAACTTAACCTGGATTATTCACGAAATTCGGTTTGATATGGGAAGGCCGCGCTTTGCATTAAATTTTAGTTTTGCTTTCCCGCGTTTGCAAGCTCTTGCTTCAGCAGTTCCGGGCTGGCCTTGCACTGGGGATTTTTCAGGAGGCAGGCAACGACGCTTTGCGCGCAGCCGCACGAGCAGGGCGTCGTATTGAGGTGAAGCAGCACCCGATTCTTCGTCTCAGCGGGAAGCGCGTTGACGGGGGCAAAAGGGACTTCCGTCACATCGGTGGGAATGAAGTTCGACTTCAAGATCACGCATCCAGGCAGGTGTGCGATGAGCGGCGCCGGGACAAAATGAACGTGGCGAGGGTAGAAAGACGCCGCCAACGCGCCCATCGAGAGCAGGACGGCTACCAGCAGAATCACAGAGGCTCGGGAAGGTCCGGCTTTCCCCTCGCGCTGTTTATCCGGGACCAAGTTTTCTGAAGACATCGGCATTCACCGGCCGCAGCCGCGCACCCGCGGCGGCCACCCTCACTTTCAAGGTCAAGGGCACGCTGACCGGGGGCAGGCAGGCGTGGTCATTGCAGGCCTGGTAGCCCAGCTTCCCCTGAAGCACATAGTCTCCAGGGGCTATTCCACTAGCCACGCGCAGCCCGGCCCCCATCACAATTTCTCCCTCGTAAACCGAAAGCCCCTTGGCGGAGAATACGAATTTTTCCAGTTTCCCTTTGGGGTAAGAGATTTGCCCCACCGAAAACACCTTGCTCGCGTCGAAGCTTAATTCTGTCGGAATGAGATAGTCGAGGCTCGGGTGATGATCGTTGATGTGATAGCCTGGCGCCACCTGAGCCACCACGGCAATGCTGGCAGGGACGCCAGGATGGACGGCGTTGGTGGCAAGAAGCAGGCTTGCTTTCACCACGGACGGCGGGCGCTGCGCCGATGCGGACGGCGCAAGGCTAAACGACAAAATCCCGGCCGCGAAGGCCGCCAAGACTAACCTCAACCGTATTTTCATAACGCCGCCCTATCTCGAATAACTGGTGTTTATATACTGTAGCGGCGGCCTCTGGCCGCCGGGTTTTAAGAAGCAACGGCCGGCGGCGAGGACGCCGCCGCCACAGCTTCACGTGACCCGC
Source organism: Terriglobia bacterium (assembly GCA_050745325.1). Lineage (GTDB taxonomy): Bacteria > Acidobacteriota > Terriglobia > UBA7540 > UBA7540 > RH2-MAG17b. The sequence continues at coordinate 2,158 of JBOGJY010000518.1, read as the reverse complement.
GCCAGGCGGTTTTCCAAAATCATGCCGGGGCTGAAATCACGGATGCGCATCCGCTCGAGCGGGGCGCCGTCGAGCGCGGCGCGCGGCACTAAGCCAATAAGTTCACTTTCGAGCACGGTCGCGCCCAGCGCCGCCGCCTCCTTTTCAACCTCCGCAAATACGCGGGCAAGCGAGGCGGCCTTGAAATCGGTGATATTTAGCGAAACCTGGGCCATGTTCTTCGATGGCAGGAGCAAGCCCATCGCCTTAACGCCCTTGAGGCCACCGCTTGAGGCGCGCACTTGCCGGGCGATGGTTTGCGCAACGGCTACGTCCGGCACGTTCAAATTGATGTTATAAGCGATCAGAAAGTTGCGCGCGCCCACGGCCGTGGCTCCGGCGGTTGGGTGCAGCGCAGCATCGCCAAAATCCGGCTTGCGCTCAGGGTTCGCGCGGACCTCGTCGCGCAATCCTTCAAAGCCGCCCTTGCGCACTGATTCCAGGCTGCGGCGCTCGGGGCGGTGCGCGGCCGCTTCATAAAGGTAGGTTGGAATCTGGTAGCGTGTCCACGCCTGCTCCGCCACCTGCCCGGCGATCTCAATGCAGGTTTTGAGGGATGTTCCATCAAGCGGCACAAACGGGACTACGTCCGCCGCGCCAATGCGCGGGTGGAGGCCGGAGTGCTGATTAAGATCGAGCAAAGCGCCCGCGCGCCCAATGCCGCGCAGCGCAGCCTCGGCCACCCCGCCGGGCGTGCCCACTAGCGTCACGACGCTGCGGTTGTGATCCGCGTCCATCATGATGTCAAGGCAGGCCACGCCGGGACCGGCGATAACCGCCGCAAGGATCGATTGCACCTTGCCCGCATCCCGGCCCTCGCTGAAGTTCGGCACGCACTCGACGGTATAACTCATAATGGGCAAAAACTTATGTTCGAGTCAGGTGGCGCGGAGCATGGTGGTTGTAGCGCAGCGTTCGAATTGTGATGCGGCTGCATTTCACCGGTCCCGACCAAAAGCCGCAGGGTCAAAAGGCGAACCCTTCGCTACAAGAAACCCACGGTCAGAAAGCCCTGCCGCGCCTGCCCGCATCGGCGGGCGGTTGTAGCGGCGGCCAGAGGCCGCCGCTACAACCCCAAAAAGCAACGATTTTTGCCACGAAAAGTGGAAACAAACCGGATCGATCCGCGAATCCACTTGGTTTCGTTGAATTTGTCTCCGGCTTGATCCGGACTTCCGCTATCTCGTTCATATTCATCATGGTGTACCGATTTGTTAGAATATTAGAGTCCGGTTGGTTCCGGTTTCGACTCTTTGGTTTCAACAACTTGAAAAAACAAAAACAATCCTTTTTTTTGCGCCGTTTTAGGCTCCCCATTCCTGGTTCTGAATGCTGTGTTTTTCGTTATTATTCCATTTACAATAGTTTGCATCGTTATACCTTCCGTCAAACGATCTGTCTGGAGTCACATGCTTGCTTGCGTTTTGTAGCGCAGAGTTTTGCGGTTAAAACTCTGCGGTTTTTCGGTGGTCCGGGCACAAATGCCGCAGAGTTTTAAATACAAAACTCTGCGCTACCCCCTCTTTCCAAAATCCAAAATTAGAAAAGCCGCAGGGTTAAAAGACGAAGCTTGCGCTACAAAGCCTATCACAAGACTCTGAGATTTATGAGACAAACGGGATAAACGAGACGGTTTTTCACTGCCGCCTCCTGAGACGCAAACATCAAAAGTCTGCGCCCAGCCAGCATCTACGCTTTGCCCGCGCTGCGGTATTTTTCCAGGCATTCCTTCGAGCAAAAATATTCCCCCCGCCACTCGAACTGATGAGCAAGTTCTTTGGATACAAACATGCCGCAGACCGGGTCGCGCACGGCCTCGCCCCGCAAAGGCTCCCTCTTCTCTTCCCGCCGCGGACCAAAACCGGGGCGGGAGAAACGGACGGCGCCGCCGCCAAATATCTTGCTGATGGCGCGCGCGAGGACCTGCTCGACCACGACAAAGAGGATGACATCGAAAACGAGATCGAGAATTCTTCCCATTAATCTATGTGACGGTCCAACGGCCGGGCGGGATGCCTGGAAGCGCCGCTGAAACGCCGGATGCTAATGCAATTATTGATGATTACAAATTATAGTGACAACTTTCTCTGTAGCGGCAGTTGTGGCGGCGGCCAGAGGC
>JBOGJY010000517.1:0-4155 GCA_050745325.1 Terriglobia bacterium | reverse complement strand
CTACCAGTCCCTCGTTGACCGGATGAAGCACAAAAGCTTCGATACCCGAATCACTGACGAGAAGATTGCTCCCTCCTCCTAGCACGAAGACGGGGAGGCGATGCGCCGCAGCGAATTCAATTGCTGGCTCGACCTGATCGCCGCGCGTCATGCTGGTAAAATATCGCGCCGGACCGCCAATCTTGAACGTGGTGAAAGGTTTGAGGGAAACGTCTTCGCGGATTTCAAGGGTGCGCGCACTTGACATAGAGAAGCGTCCAGCGGCTGGTGAAGAATTCTTCCGCGTAATCGTGTCAGGCCCCACAACGGAAGCGCGGACCTGATTCGTAGATCCGTGGCTGGTTGAAATTCCAAAGCCGCAGACCCCAAGGGCGGGTCTGCGCTGCGTATTCCGGCCAAAGCGAGAGTAAGCTCACGCACTCCATATGGTTTAGTGTACCTGGCGTTCGTGCCCAGCCCAGTAAGGCTCCCGCAGCAGCCGTTTTAAGATTTTTCCCGTGCCCCCTTTTGGGAGCGATTCGCGGAACTCCACTGACTTTGGAATTTTGAACCCAGCAAGTTGCTCGCGGCAATGGGCAATGATCTCAGCCTCGGTGGCCTGCGACCCGGGGCGAAGCGCGACCAATGCCTTTGGAACCTCTCCCCATTGTGCGTCGGGCACGGCGATGACGGCGCATTCAAGCACGGCGGGATGCTGGCAGATGACGCGCTCGACCTCCGCCGTGGCGATGTTTTCCCCGCCGCTCAACACCATGTCCTTCAGCCGGTCGACGATCAGAACGTAGCCCTCTTCGTCAACTGTGGCAAGATCGCCCGTATGGAGCCACCCGTGATTCAGGGCGGCGGTTTCCTGGTTTCTGTAACCTTTCATGACCGTGTCACTTCGAATCAGAAGCTCGCCGGGCGTCACGCCATCGGCGGGAACGTCCGCGCCATCTAAATCAACCAAGCGCACCTCGGCGCCGCAGATCACATAGCCTGCGGTGGCCTTGCGCCGGAGCTGAGCGCCGGCCGGTTCGCCCTTCAAGTGTTCTTTGACGTATGCGATGGTGACGACCGGAGACGTTTCGGTCAACCCGTACCCTCCGGCGACGACAGCCCCCGGAAACTTTGCCTCCAACTGGCGGATCAGCGTGACGTTCAAAGGAGCGCCGCCGATCATCACTTCTTTCACGCTCGAGAGGCTGCGCTGTTCGATGCCAGGATGATTGAGGAGAGAAATCGCCATCGAAGGAACCATCTGCAGCCGCGTAATGCCCTCTTGCTCGATCAAACTGAGCAACGCCGACGGGCTGAACTTCCGCAGGATGACGTGCCTCGCGCCGCTCAGGGTGAGCGTGTGGGGCGCGCCCCAGGAGTTTACATGGAAGAGGGGTATCGTGTAGGCTTCAGCGTCGGCATCGTCAATCTTTCTCGCTTGTGCGACGTAAAGCGCGTGCAGATAGAGGTTGCGATGGGTCAGCATCACCCCTTTAGGGCGAGCGGTTGTACCACTGGTGTAGAAAAGTTCAGCAACCGAATTCTCATCAATTGCGGTCCAATCGAATGGGCATGGCCGGGAGGATTCGAGCAACTCTTCATAGGTCTTCCCGTCCGCCCAAGGTGGGCGAGGCTGATTGAGGCAGATGAACCCCTCGATCGAAGGGCTGTCCTTTGTGATCTTCCTGGCTTCAGCGGTAAATTCCGCGTCAAAGAAGAGTAGCCTGGGCGTGGCGTCCTGAAGAATCTGAACCAATTCCGCCACCGTCAGGCGCACGTTCAACGGCAGAAGAATTGCGCCCACTTGCGGTACGGCATAGTAGGCTTCGAGAAGGCGATGGCAATTCGGGCTGAGGAAAGCGACGCGGTCTCCCGGTTGCGCTCCCAACCGCAACAGCGCCGCCGAGAAACAGTCGCAACGCCGGTCAAACTCCTCGTAAGTAAACCGGCTCCCGTCACAGACAATGCCCTGTTTTCGCCCGAAAAGCTGGGCCGCGCGCTGTTTGTAGCGAACCGGAGTTAAGGGAAGGATCATGAGGACGCCTGAAAAGTAGTTTCCCATCAAAAATACCACAGATGCTTGTCTGGGCTGATACGCAGGGCGGCGCTGAGCCGGGACTATCCATAGATGCGCCAGAAAGAACGGAAGGGCGCGGTTTCAACCGTGCCGGTGCGGGTGTTTCCCCAAAATTGTTTTGTTTCGCGCCGCGGCGTTAAAACCCCGCTCTTCGTGCAAGCGCCAATCGTTTCATGAATGATCCGGGTTAGCGAGGCTTGCCTTTCGCGCCCGGCGAGGATAGGCTTTTTAAGAGATGGCTGAGCCGCAAAAAACACCTTCAGGAAGGCAGCTCCTGCGCGGGCTGCTGCGGCAGTATCCGTTCGTTCTCAAGAATTTCAGGCTTTATTTCGAGAACCTCTACCGCCGCGAGGTTTTGCGCACCAACATCGTCGCTCCTTACGCGGCGGTATTTTACACCACCCACAAATGTAATTTGGAATGCTCGTATTGCACGCAGAAGGAACCGGACGTTTTCAGCGACGAGCTCCCAACCGAAAAGACGATTGAACTCCTGCGCATCATCCGGCGTGAGACCGATTCCATTCTTTTCACCGGCGGTGAGCCGCTGCTGAGAGCGGATATTCAGGAGTTGGTGGAAGCGGCGCGGCAGCAGATTAAATTCCGCTCCGTCATGCTCGTCACTAACGGCACATTGCTGCATAAGCGGGAGCGGCTCTTCGAATTGCTGTCGGGGTTGATTGTGAGCCTTGACTCGATCGCCGCTGAGCCCTCGGCCCCCATGTCGAAATCCGGCGTTGTTCCGCGTGTACTCGAAAATTTACAGCTTGCCCGCGCACGTATGGCGCGCCCGTCGGCGATCACGATCAGCGCGGTGATTGAGGAGTGGAACATCGCCGAGGTCGAGCGCATTCTCGATTACTGTCGCGACCAGGGGTTTGTGTTTTCGGCGCAGTCGGCGCAAAAGGACAAAATGCCTAATCTGCGCCTGCTCGAAAATCCGCGCTACCGGGCGCTCGCGGAGAAGATCATCGAACGGCGCCGGTCGGGCGAGCAGCCTATCAACGGGACGCCGAAGCTTCTGAAGACGCTCCTCCAATTTGGTGATTTCCAGTGCTTTCCCACCTTCTTCCCGCGGGTCTATCCGAACGGCGACGTCTTCTATCCTTGCGAGCCGCTGAAAAAAATCGGCGGCAACCTGTTCCGTGAGGGATCGTTTAAGAAGGTGTTCGCGCGGGGACGAAAGCTTTATGGGGAAGTGCCGGAATGCAAGGCGATTTGCTATCTTTTCGGCAACGTCGTTTCGTCGTACTACGTTAATGATTTCTGGGGGCTGGCGGGGGACAGCGTCCGGTGATCGCCGCTGAGCCGGGCGCGAAGCCTCGCCAGTTCTGCGGCGGTTTCTTGTCACGGCGCGATCACGGGAAGCCCTTTCTTCCAGATCTCGCGCAGCGTCTTTTCAGCGATGCCAGCAAGGTGAGCGGCGAAAGCCCCTTCGTAGCGGAAGCAAGTCGAGACCTCACCTGATTGCCACGTGATTTCAAGGTCCCAGACCTCTGTGGCCGGTGTGGTGGATCCGGGCTTGCGGTGTTTGCCGGCGCGGTCCAGGAACGCCTGGTGCGCCGCAATGCCGTCAATGCTTGCGAGTGGAATTTCTTCCAGCCGCTGGTGATTTTGGGATAGCACAATCAGGCGGCTGGGATTAACGAAAATGCTGACTTGGGGAAGCGGTTTCAGGTGAACAGCGTCAATCAGCACGCCGCCGTTGACCACCACCAGCGCATTTAATTCCGCGGCAACGGCATCCACAGATTTTTTCACCGGGCGAGCGCGCACAAGCGCGCCCAAAAGCACGAAGATGATTCCCGGGATGAGATACGTGGCGCTGATGTGCAAGACAAATGCCCGCCAAAGAAGGACGGCCCCGATCGCAATAAAGGCGGCGCGTATCAATGTCCAAAGACGCACGTTCCGGCGCAGCCGCCGGAGCTTGGGGATCATCAGAATGGCGGAAAAAAGCAACGCAACTGCGGCGCGCAAAACTGTATGCTTGAGAGGCGGTTTGGTAGTGGCGGTTTTGTCGGGCATTCGTTTAATGCAAGGACTTTGCCACAAAGCGTCTTAATTGGCAACCGCTTCGGACCGTGGTGGTTTGGAAA
>JBOGJY010000516.1:0-5950 GCA_050745325.1 Terriglobia bacterium | reverse complement strand
TCGGCTCATAATGACACCGTGAGGAATTTCAGCCCCCGCTTAAATGCTATGTTTGACCGAAAATTGGTGTGACAAGATTCCGTCACATGACCGCATGTTGCCGTCCCGGATTGTCACTTTCCCGAATCGAACGCCGCAGGCGGCTTATAACCATAATGTTATCAATAAATAATTAAATTCTAACTTTGGCGGCAAGCGTGCTATTGTTTTGTCCAGTGAGAGGGGCGCGAAGTGCCCCTGGAGGAGGATAGCCTCCAGTCACGCTCCGTCAAGCGGCGCCCCCCTTTAAACTGGTGTAGCGGCATTGATAAAGTTTTGAATCGAGACTTCCCGCAGCGGTCAGCGAGATAACGCGGGGGTCATGCCGTGACCCGGATACTGGGCGTACGTTCTGATGTTAAGAATTACGGTGGAGCAAGCCAACGCGCCTGCAGTTCTCAAGCTCGAGGGGAAGCTTTCAGGGCCGTGGGTGTCCGAAGCGGGTCTCATTTGGAAGCGGCTCACCGGGGATCAGCCCGGCAAGAAAATCAGGGTAGATCTTTCGGGCGTGACTTTTGTGGATTCCAAGGGTAAACAGCTCTTAAAGAAGATGCTGACCGGTCAAGCAGACGTCCGCGATCCGCCTTTATTCATGCGGTTTATTATGGACGAAATGAAAGCGGCGGGGATCCGGTAAGCGCCGCCGCTCGTGTTGCGTTTCGAAATAACTTTTACGTGTAGCGGCGCTCTTTAGCGCGGCATTGCCGGGGGTCAAAGCCCGGCTATATGGGATTCGATCACTTCAGCAGCTTTGGCCCCTGCTTTACCGGATTTAACCGGTTCCTCCAGAGGCAGGTGAGCGCGTGAGATCCCGCCGGGCGGGATCTCACTAGGGGGAAAATCGAAAACGCATTCCTCAAGACTCCCTCACCAGCAGCTTCAAACCATCGGCGCCAGCTGTATCTTACTAAGAATAAAGACTATACCTAATCAACTCTTCAGACCAATTTTCCATTGCTTGTTGTCCCGCTTTTGCGGATAATACCCGGCAGATTTGGAGGGTAGTCAAACGATTCGAAGGGGGGGAATCATGAGGCGTACCGAACGCTCGCGATTGAATCAATTCCATTCCATAGTTCTTGCGGACATTCTTGCTGCTGCTCTTGCGGCGTCATGCCTGTTTGTCTTTTCGAGCGAGGCGCGCGGCATGACAGCAGCGCAGTCTACCGGGGCCGCCAGTTCCGCTGCCACGAGCGCCGCCACCAGTCTCGCCGCCGCGCCCACGGCGCAACTACTGAAAATCTACGCTCAATTGCGCAGCCTGCAAGGCAGCAATCAGGCGGCGGTATTGGAAAATGTCGCGTGGAAACGGGACGCCGCCACCTTTACGTTTAAGGACGGCACGCTCACGTTTGCCGCTCCGGTGGCGGGCCGCATGGTGGCGGCGGTTTTCACCGGCGACGCCACGTTTGAGCTCGACCCGCCCACGCCCGCCGAGCGGCGCCAGATCGCGCGCTTCACCGGCAAGCCCAACCTTATCGATGGTTTCAAGCGCGCTGTGTTTTTCTTCACTGACGATTCCTGGGGCCAGCTTCAGAAGCTGATCACCATCAAGCCGCGGGGCGACGCGGACGCAGCCGGCAAGGCGCTTGACGCCGCCGAGAATCGCTACCAGCAGAACAATAACAACTGGTGGGAGAACGAACGCAAGGGCAACTTCACCATGCAAAACCTCGCGGCGCGCATGATGGCAGACCTCACGGATCCCTCAAGCAAAGGGCTTTTCCTGGCGGATATCCATGCCGAGCAGCACGGCAATCTTTTCTACGAGATTAGTTGGAACCGCAAGACCACGCTGTTTCCCGAAATCTCGAACGGCGATGAGGTCATGCTGCTGCGCTACAACCCCGGCCAATACTCCGAGTGGTGGGCTGGATTTCACCTGGCAGCGGAGTACCTGAATAACCCGCATCCCGAGCACCCGGCGCTCCCGGCGCACTGCGAGCAGGAGACGATCGACGCCACCATTAGCAAGAGCAATCACCTCTCCGCCACCGCCCAGATGGATTTCACCGTCGAAGGGGGGACGCCGCGGCTGCTTCCCTTCAACCTCTTGGGCGTTTTGCGAATCTCGGCGGTGACAGACGCGGATGGCAAGCCGGTTGGGTTCATCCAAGAGGATCGCAATTTGGATAATGACCCGTGGCTGATCCTTCCGCAGTCCGCCGCTCCCGGCCACACTTACACGGTGAAGATCACCTACGACGAAGCATCGACCCGCGATAGCCGGGTGATCGATCAGCTTGGCAGCGGACTTTATTACGTCCCTGAGCGCGCGTCGTGGTATCCGAGTTTTGGCGCCTTCGACGACCGCACGAACTTCAAGCTGCATTTCCTTTCTCCGAAGAACGATAAATTTGTCGCCACCGGTAAACGGGTGGATTCAAAGAAGGAGAAAGACGGCTGGGTGAGTGACTACGTTTCGCAAATCCCGTTCAGCGTGGTGGGCTTTAACTACGGCGACTTTGTTGATAAAAGCGTGTCTGACAAGACCCTGACGGTGACGGCCTATGCCGGAAGAGAAATACCGGATCAATTGAAGGGTCTTGAGTCGGCCCTTGATATTGCCCAGATGAGGCAGGGTCCCAGTGGGGGTGACATCGACGGGGAATACGGCATTTTGCGCGGTGGCTTCAACACCGCCGCGGGCGCACAATATGCCGCCGCCAAAAGCTACCAGGCGTTCCGGTTGTACGAGGCCTACTTCGGTCCGCTGCCGTTTGAAACGGTCGCGGTTACTGAGCAGCCCGTGGGCAATTACGGCCAAAGCTTTCCCACCCTGATCTTTCTTCCCTATCTTTCACTTCTTGACAAGACCACGCTCAACAGCCTTCGTCTTGAGAGCCGCGCAGAAACGCGGGAATTTTTCGATGTCGTCGCCGTGCACGAAATATCTCATCAATGGTGGGGGCACATGGTGGGCTGGAAGACGTATCACGACCAATGGCTGTCGGAGGGTTTTGCGGATTTCTCGGCGGCCCTTTATCTCGAAATGTACGAGCCTAAGAAGTTGAAGGATTTTTGGGACCTCGACCGCACCTACCTCCTGAACAAAGACGCGAGCGGACATCGCCCGGTGGACGTTGGCCCCATCTGGCTGAACTACCAGACGGATTCTTATCTTGAGCCGAAGGAATCCTACCAGCTTAGATATGCGAAGGGAAGCTACGTGCTTGAAATGCTGCGCGCCATCATGCAGGATCCTCGCTCCAAAAACCCGGACGCGAATTTTATCGCCATGATGCGCGATTTCGTCCAGACATACGCGGGAAAGAACGCCTCAACGGAAGACTTCGAGCGCGTTGCCGAGAAGCACTATGGCCGCCCGCTCGCCTGGTTTTTCAACGAATGGGTCTATGGGACGGAAGTGCCCGCCTACAACTTTCAGTATCAATTGAGCGACGCGCCGCAGGGAAAAACCTTGCTGCGCATGACGCTCACTCAGTCAGGCGTGTCGAACTCATTCGGGATGGATGTGCCGCTGTATATTTACCTGCAGGGACAGCCGCGCTTCATCGGCTTTATCGCCATTCAGGGATCGCGAACCCTTTCTTTCAATGCGCGGCTTCCAGTTCATCCAGAGAAAGTCGCGATTGACGTGAATCATAGCCTGCTTGCGAACGAGCATCAATAGCCAGGGTCTTGAGGGCTCGTTTTCCACCTCTGCGGCTTGTAGTGGTTTGTGGTAGGCGGCCTGAAAAGCCGCAGCGTTTGAACAGCGAACGCTGCGCTACGGTGGCAACGCCACTGGGAGGAATCTGCTTGCTCACCGTGGTATGATGTGGGGTAAGAAGGCAGTCATGGGTTTCTATGTTGGCTTGCTCGGGCCCGAAGTGGCGCGTTGCGCCGCGGCATGAGACCGGCTGGGCCGGATCTGACGGGTTGCCACAAGCCCGGCGTTCGATGAATCCAAGATAGTGCCTTCTGTTGGAAGCGAAGCTAGCGGTCAGCCCCGCTATTTTCGGGGACTGGCTTATGCGGAGCAGGCGCGGATGATTGTCGGCACGGGTGTCGATCTCACCGAAATCCGGCGGATTCAGGAGGGTCTTGACCGTTACGGGGAGCGATTTCGAGACCGCATCTATACCGCGGACGAAATCGCCTATTGCGAGCGGTTCAAGAACAAGGCGGAGCGGTATGCGGCCCGCTTCGCGGCGAAAGAGGCTGCGTTTAAGGCGCTGGGCACGGGATGGCGGTCGGGAATCCGCTGGGTTGATATTGAAGTGAGGCGCCAGCCGTGCGGGAAGCCGGAGCTGGTTTTGAGCGGACGCGCCGAATCAATTGCCCGGGAGCTGGGCGTCCGGCGCATGGCTGTTTCGCTCTCGCACGCGGACCACTACGCGGTGGCCCAAGTGATTTTTGAGTCCGATGACTAGCAGACGGAGTAAGAGTTGCGCTCTCGGATTTGCGCTCGCCCTTGCCGCGTTCCTTTGCTCAACTGCGGCCTTGGGTGTTACACCCGCCTGTTCCGCGACCACGCCGGGCGGGCAGCCCTTTCAATTAAACCGCCGCACGGCAACCCGGCTGTTGGTGAGCCAGGCGCGCCCCAAATATCCGCCGCTCGCCCGCATCAACTATATCCGCGGCAACGTCTCCCTTGTGCTCACGGTGAACTGCGCGGGCAAAGTGCAGCAGGCCCACGTGGTGGAAGGCCACCCGTTTCTGGCTATTGCCGCGCTCCAGGCGATTAGGAAATGGATTTACCATCCGTTCATCACGCCGTCCGGCCCCGCGGCGTTTCAGACCACGGTTAAAGTGGATTTCAGTCTGCTCGCCCTGAAGTCCAAGCGATTCCCGCCGGAGCCGGATAAGTTCCTCGAGCGATGGGTGAAACCGCCGCAACCCCCGAAAGAAGCAAAGGGGCCGAAGGGTGAGGACGTGATTCACATGCGCGTGCTGGTAAACGACCAGGGTCGCGTGGTTGATTCCACTCTGATCTCTGGAAACGCGGCCGCGTTTGAGCAAGCCCGGCGCAGTGTGATGCTTTGGAAATTCAAACCGGCGCGATGGGGCAATCTTGCCGTTCCGTGGTACGCGGACTTGGACGTGCCGGCCGGCGCCCCGTCTCAGCCTTTGCAGGCGGATAAGCGAAGCGGGTCGCAGGGCAGCAGCGAGTGATGGTAGCGAGGGGGAGGGATAATGGCCGCGGCTCAGAGGAGAGGGCGGCAAAATCCACAGGCCCACAGGAGAGGATTAAGGGAGGATTTAAAGTGAACAGGGGAACAACTTTTCGATGGCTGGGGTCTCAATGGCCACTGATCATTCTTTTCTTGACGGTCGTGCCCTTAGAACCCGCGTGGGCAACCGCCCGCGCCCAAGCGCCGGATTTCTACTACGCGGGTGGGACTGAAACCATCTCCGCAGGCTGCGGCGGGCAGCTTGAGCTGACCCATGTTTCAATGACGTTCAAATGCCCGGAAGGTTCAGTAACTATTCCTTATAGCTCGATCACCCTCATGCAATACCGCCCGAAACTCAGCTCTCAGGTTCGCAAGCTGAAGCTCGACTGGAAGGCGAGGCCGGAGGGGACGAGCGCCAAAAAGAACCTGCTGTTTACCGTTCTTTACAAACAGGGAAGCACTACGCAGGCGATGGTGCTGAAGGTGCATCCCGACAACATGCGGCCCTACCTTGCGGCAATCGAGCTCAACACGAGAATGCGGATTCAAGTGTGGGACTATCGCGGCTACGACTGAGCCCTGCGCTTGTTGCGATGTAGTGGCGGCTTTGCGTCGCCACGATTCGAGAAGCTTTGAGCTATGAAACTTGATGTGAATGAGTCAAGTTTTTGCGCCAGCAGTTTCTGCTCCCCGAAGGGGAGCGACAGGAATAGCCGTGGGTGAAACCCACGGTCACAGCCGGAGAAGGCAGCCGGCCCTGAAGGGGCCGAACGCCTAACAATCTTAACTTA
>JBOGJY010000515.1:0-4455 GCA_050745325.1 Terriglobia bacterium | reverse complement strand
CGCCCGCCTTGTAGCACAGAGTTTTGCTTTTGAAACTCTGCGGCATTTTAGCGGTCCCAACCAAAAGCCGCAGAGTTTAAAATACGAACTCTGCGCTACAAAAATTAGAAACGTTGATTCTAAAGGGTCGCTAGGCTTCGTTCCGTGAGTTTTGTGTTCTTCTCCCATTCTCTTCGGCCATTTTCTAATCTTCGAGGCATCCGTTTTGTAGCGCAAGGTTTGTCTTTTAACCCGACATCTTAGGCCGCAACCCAATTTATTGTCATCCTGAGCGTAGCGAAGGACCTGCTTTTCCAGGTCGCCAGCAGATGCTTCGCTTCGCTCAGCATGACATTTGCTTTGGCTGCGGCTCTGTCGCGCTACCCTCAATTATTAGAAACATTGATTCTTAAGACTCGTCAGGCAAAGACCGGCGGCCAGAGGCGGCCGCTACAACGCAAAGACCACCACCTATTCTACTACAGGTTTACAAGACGAATGAGACAGATGAGACATTTTTTCTGAACTCCCGTGGGGCGCGCAACATACCGGGTTCGAACGGCCTCCCGGCCGGAATAAGCGGTTCTGGAGTTCTCCGGTTATTTGCGGCGCTTTCTATGGCGCCGCAGACGTCCGTTGGAGTCAGGAGCGGAGAATTACTGAGTTGCAAACATAAAATGACATATATATACTTAGTTAACATGGGCAAGCTTCACGTGGAAGCTTGTTGGCGCCGGCGGGAAATCTATTCGCCGGGTGCGGCTGCGTTAGGCGCCGCAACGCCGGGCATGGAGCGCGGCGCACTAACCAGGAAATGTAGTTAAGCAGGCTGGCGGGTTTTTGGAATGCAGCGTGACGCGCCCAGTTACGCTCAAAGGGAGGACAAATCACGCTCATGAGCCGGTCCCAAAAAGTATCTTTTCTGAAAAAACCGCTCCTGAAGAAGGCCATACCGTCCAAGCGAGATCAGCAAAGCCCTTTCCAGAATATGGCCATACTCGAGGCGCTGATGCAGCACGCGCCCGAATCGATCTATGTAAAGGATACGTTCGGGCGCTTTATTATGGCGAACCGCAGCGTGCTGCGCCGCGTAGGGCTGGACGACCCTTCGGAAATGACGGGCAAGACGGACTTCGACTTTTTTACCCAGGAACACGCGCAGGAGGCCCACGACGATGAGCAAGAAACGCTTCGAACCGGGAAACCCATGATTGGCAAGGAAGAGCGCGAGACCTGGCCCAACCAGCCAGATACCTGGGCCAGCACCACCAAAATCCCCTTCACCGACGGCAAGGGGCGCATCCTTGGAATACTGGGTATCACGCGAGACATTACGGCCCGGAAAGCGGCTGAAACGGCCCTCGAAAGAGCGCGCCTGGAGCTAGAGGACCGGGTGAAGGAGCAAACCGCTCTGCTTTCAGCTCAAAATGCCGCGCTCCAAGCGGAGGTGATGGAGCGTAAACGGGCGCAAGAAGAGTTGCTTCGGGAGAAGAGCCTGCTCGATGCCTTCATGGATAACCTTCCCGACTCGATTTATTTCAAGGATGCGCAATGCCGGTTTGTCAGGGTCAACAAAGGGTGCGCACACAAGCATGGCCTTTCCGATCCGTCCGAGGCCATCGGCAAATCAGATTTTGACTTCTTCGACCCGCAATTAGCCCAGAGCTACTACGAGCATGATCAGGAAATCATGCGGACACGACAACGGCGGCTTGGTCAGGAATTAAAGGAAGTATGGCCGGGCAAGCCGGATACCTGGGCGGCGTGCACGAAGGTTCCGTTTTATGACGCGGAAGGAGAAGTGGCCGGGATCATCGGCATTTCCCGCGACATCACCGATCGCAAACGGGTTGAGGAGGACTTGCGGTATCAAAAATCCTTCCTTGACACGCTCATGGATAACATCCCAGACGCGATTTATTTTAAAGACCTGCAAAGCCGGTTTCTCCGCAACACCCGGGCCCACGCGAAGAAACTTGGAATCGATGATCCTTCCGAGCTCATTGGCAAGTCGGACTTCGACTTATTCGGCGCCGAGCACGCCCAGGCGGCGTTCGATGACGAACAGGAAATCATTCGAACGGGACAGCCGGTGATCAACAAAGAAGAACGTGAGACGTACCCGGACCGGCCGGACACCTGGGCGTTGACGACGAAGATGGCCTTTTACGATACGCAGGGAAAAGTGGCGGGCACGTTCGGCGTTTCACGGGACATTACCAAACGAAAAAACATGGAAGACGCGGCGCGAGCGTCGGAGACGCGCTACCGGGTGCTCTTCGAGCGCAGCCTCGCGGGGGTATACCGCAGCGGCCTGGACGGCCGGGTCCTGGATTGCAATGACACCTTCATGCGCGCCTTTGGCTACGAGTCGCGCGAAGAACTGATCTCCATGCCGGTGAGCACGCTCTACGGAAGTGAGAGCGGGCGAGAGCCTTTTTTGGCCGCGCTTCTCGACCGGAAGGTCTTGACGAATTACGAGAACTGCCTGCGCCGGAAGGATGGCAGCGTCTTCTGGGTGCTTGAAAATGCGAGCCTCGCCGAGGGCCACAACGGAGACCCTCCGGTAATTGAGGGGACCTTTATTGATATTACGGAGATCAAGAAGGCGGGAGTGGAGTTACACCGGGCCAAGGAGGCGGCGGAAGCCGCAAACGTGGCCAAGAGCGAATTTCTGGCGAATATGAGCCATGAAATCCGTACTCCCATGAACGGAATTCTGGGCATGACCGAACTGGCGCTTGATACTGGGCTGACAGCCGAGCAGAGAGAATATCTTGATATGGTCCATGCGTCCGCAAATTCTCTGCTTACCCTGATCAATGACATTCTCGACTTCTCAAAGATCGAGGCCAAGCAGCTTGACCTGGACGCGATCGAATTCAACCTGCGGGACAGCCTCGACGAAACCATCAAAAACCTGGCGCTCCGGGCGCACCAGAAGGGGCTCGAAATCGCCTGCGATACAGACCCTGACGTTCCAGACAATGTAATTGCAGACCCCACGCGTCTTCGCCAAATCATCGTCAATCTGGCGGGCAACGCGATTAAATTTACCGAACGGGGAGAAGTTGTCGCGCGGATTGTCCTGGAGGATAGGGGGCCCGCGGAATGCACGCTTCATTTTTCCGTTTCGGATACGGGAATCGGCATCGCTCCGAATCAGCAGAAGAAGATTTTTGACGCTTTCGCCCAGGCGGATAGCTCCACCACGCGCAAGTACGGAGGAACGGGGCTTGGGCTTAGCATTTCGGCGCGGCTGGTCGAGCTGATGCATGGCAGCATCTGGGTGGAGAGCGAGCCGGGGCGGGGAAGCACTTTTCATTTCACGGTTCGCGTTGGGCTTCCGGAGACGGCTGGCCCCCCGGTAGAGTCCGCAGATGAGAGCGCGTTGCGGGACATAAGAGTGCTGGTGGTGGACGATCATGCCACCAACCGTCAAATCCTGGGTGATACGCTCCGGCGAATGGGAGCCAAGCCCCTGCTGGTGGACAGCGCAAAAGACGGCATTCAGGCGCTCGAAGAGGCCTGTCAGGAAAACGCGCCGTTCAAGCTGATGCTGAGCGACGTGCATATGCCAGAGATGGATGGCTTCCAACTGGCAAAACAAATCAAGCAGAACCCGCAGCTTACCAGCGGAATTATTATGATGTTGAGTTCGGGAGGGCAGCGAGGCGATGCCGCCCGCTGCCGCCGGTTAGGCGTCTCCGCGTATCTTACCAAACCGGTCAGCCGGTCTGATCTTCGAAAGGCTATTCTCAAGGTTTTAGGCGGGGCCCCCGTGTCTGACGCGGCGCGGCCCCTCGTCACCCGGCATAGCTTGCGGGAAGAGAGCAAAGAAGACGGTCATCACGAGCCCGCGCCCTTGACGATGGGATTGCGGATTCTTCTGGCGGAGGATAACAAGGTGAACCAGGTCTTGGCCGTGCGGCTGCTCGAAAAACGCGGCCATCGCGTCACGGTGGTTGGCGACGGCAGAGGGGCATTGGCGGCGATTGAGAAACTGCCTCTTGATCTGGTTCTGATGGACGTCCAGATGCCAGGAATGGACGGCCGGGAAGCGGCCTCGATCCTCCGGGAGAAGGAAAAAGCCATCGGCGGGCATCTGCCCATCATTGCCATGACGGCGCACGCCATGAAAGGCGACCGCGAAATGTGTCTTCAGTCGGGCATGGATGGATATGTTTCAAAACCAATCCGGCAAGACGATCTGTGGCGGACCATTGACGCGGTTCTACACCCGCAAACTTCAGTTACCGCCTCGGTGAGCTCGGAACCGGCGCTAGATGACTGCGCTTGCGCGGAGGCTGAAGAGAAGAAGTAGTCATGACGCGGATCGCAGAGAGGGCCGCGTTCATTCCGATTGATGAAAAGGCGGATTTGAGTAAGCCGAAGGAGACCCGAAGCTCCTGCAGGGCGCAGCATAAAAAACAGGCTTTTCAATAATTTGACAAAGGAGATGGCGCGGCTCGCAAC
>JBOGJY010000514.1:0-4056 GCA_050745325.1 Terriglobia bacterium | reverse complement strand
GAGGCCGCCGCTACAACTGCCGCTATAGAGAAAGCTGCCTCTAATCCTCAATAGCAGCGGTTCATGGTGCTTTGTAATATCGGCGAAGGCTGAAAGTACGAACGGAAGGGCATCGCTTTAGCTGTGCGCCGTTCCGCTTTCCAAGGCGAATGAATTTTCAGGGCTGTCCTCCATATTGATGACGCGCGCGTTCCGCAAAAAATCGGGCAGGCAGTCCGGGCGCTGGGTGAAGACAACCGGATCATTTTCGGCGCAGCCCGCCTCAAAGGCCGGCAACGACCCCGGCGCCGCGCTGGTGGCCATCGCGGGTTCGAGCACGGCCAGCTCTTCAAGCACGGCGTAGACAATTTCGCTCGCGGGCGACATCAGAGTCCTGAGTTTGCCTCCCGTAAATTGCAAAAGCGAGCCTTGCGCCGACGCCTGCCAGACGAGGCGCGCACAAAGGTTGACGGAGCGCTCAAAGCGGCGGCGCGCCGCGTCGCTGAGCTCGGTGACGCTCGCGTCGAAGACAATCGCCAGGCGGTTTTCCTCTTCGCGCGCGAACTCGCGCACTTTGAGCTTCTGGGTTTTGGCCGTCGCTTTCCAATCTACCTGTCTTGCCGAATCACCATCCTGGTAGTCCCGCAGCGCGTAGAGGCTGCAACCCTGACCCTTGCGCGGGCTTTCGATTTCACCGCGGAGCAGGGGAAGGGCAGAGCTTGATTCCGGCGCGGCTTCGACGCACGGCAGAACGAGGATCTCCCGGTCCACCGGGAGGAGGCGCTTTCGCCGCAGAATACTGAACGGGAACTTGGAGCTTACCTCGAAGCTATCCTCGTGATAGCGGCCACGGCGCGGGAATCGAAGCTCCACGCGCTCGCGCACCGATCCTCGGGCGGGAAGGTAGGGGGTGTAGACTGGCGAGGTCAGGATGTTCCGCCGTTGCGGCGCGCCTCCAGTCGAGCCCCCGGCGCCATTCTTCTTCCTCGGGCTTGACATTACGGTGAGGGAGTATGAGGGGAGCACGCGCTTCACATTTCCGATGGTAATCCCGGCGCTCACGGCGTGGCCCGCGAAGATGTGCTCCGGCAGGGCCAACTCCAGTTTCAAGCCGCTCAGCACGGCCTTCGAAAGCAGGCCGGAAACCAGCATCCCCGCCAGAAGGATGGCGAGAATCATGAAGAGTAGGTTGTTGCCGGTGTTCACCGACGCAATGGTGATCAGGCCGGTGATCAGCAGATAGGCCGCGCCCTCGCGGGTCAACTCGTATTCAATCTTAAGCTCCCACTGTTTGCGAAGCGTCTTCCTGACCAGATAAGGCACGACCTTCACCGCCACCAGGCCCGCGGCCCCGAGCGAGAGCGCCGCCAAAATGACGCTAAGCCCGTAGCGGCCCTCGCGGCCCAGGGCGCTTGCCGAGAGAGCCAGCAGCAGCGATAATGCAAGCCCCGCGAGCGTCCCGGTAACGCCCCGCCAATCCGTCTTCACGCGCGCCGCCGTGGCGCGGCCAGGCGCGACCGGAAGCTCTGACCGGAGCGAAAGAGTTCGTGATGGGGTTGAAACGGCCATAGCGTTCAGGCGCGAGACACAATTTAACGGTTAGAGATGATCAGCGTTTGGGCCGTCGGAGGAAGATCAAATCTTTCATTTCGCTCAAATCCCGCATTGCGGAACATCTGATCGAACTCGGCAAAGGTGTATGCGTCCCCGGCGTCTGTGGTTTCAAGCAAGATCAGAGAGAACCCAGCCGCTTGCGGCGAAGAAACTCGGTCCTCGTTGGGAACAAACTCTACCGTCATCGCGCGGCCTCCGGGCTTGAGCGCGGCGCGAACTTTGCGGAGGAACTTTTCGATGGTGGGCGCGTCAAAATGATGCAAGAAATTGGTCAACAGCGCCAGGTCGTAGTCCGAGCCGAAATCTTCCGTGAAGGCGCTGCCTTCGATATAGGCCATGCGCTTCTCGACGTCGAACTTCGCCGCATTCTCCCGGGCCACTTGCAAGACGTTGGGCCAGTCGAGCTGAACGACACGCGCTTCCGGATTGCTTTGGGCGATTATGAGTCCAAAAAGGCCGTGGCTTGCGGCAATATCCAGCACCTTCAAAGGCCCTTGTCCGGCGCGAGCGGCGAGTTGCTGGGCGATGGGCGTCATCATCGGCGCCATGGCCCGCGCAAACGAAACCCACATCGGGTGCTCCGGCTTCATAGACCCGCTTTCGGGCACAGCCGTTCCGCCCTTCCGCACCGAAGCTGTAAGGCTTCGGCTGGCTTGCCGGAGGTGATCCGAAGCGATAAATTCGTGCGCGCTACCCATGTACGCGGGGGAACGGCGATCCAGAAACAAGGCCGAGTCCTCAGCTAAGCTGTAATGGTCTCCCTGCTTGGTTAGAAATCCGTGGATGGCGAGATAATCCGCCAGGATGTGCACGCCTCGCGGGGAGGCGCTACAGCGGCGAGCTATGTCCACAACCGTAACATGACCTTCGCCGATAGCGGTGAAAAGATCGAGCTCTATAGCAGCTTTTAGAGCGTCGCTTTGCTGATAGGCGGTTAAAGTTTCGAAAATCTTTGCGGGTGAAACATTGGCCTGCTGAGGTTGCATTGAGTCTCCTTGCTGTCTATTTTCTACAGCGGCAGTTGTAGCGGCTGCGTGAAAACTGCGATTTTGCGTTGTAGCGGCGCTCTGCGAGCCCCGAATCTATTAAAAAATAAAAACCGGCGGTCACAGACCGCCGCTACAGAAGCGGGCCGCCGTCCTCTGGCCGCCACTTGAGGCTATAGAGGCACGGGCGTTTCTTCCAGAATCTCCTGAAGGATGGCAGTTGCCCGGGCGCCCTTCTGCGGGAGCGCAGCGAACTGCGAGCTCACGACACAGCGATGCGCGAAGACGGGGACGGCAAGGCTCTTGAAGTCGTCCGGAATGCAGTAATCGCGGTCATCGAGCAGCGCCATCGCCTGCGCGGCGCGGTAAAGCGACATCGATCCGCGCGGGCTTACGCCGAGACTCAGTTGCTCATGTTGGCGTGTGCGCGTGACGATTGCGAGCAGGTAGTTCATTAAATCTTCGTCCACCGTCACCCGCCGCGCCGCCTGCTGCACTTCCGCCACTTCCTCGGCGCTGATCACCGGCTCGATCTCTTCGACCGGCTCCGAGAGCGCCGAGTTGCGCAAGATTTCCTTTTCGCTTGCCGCGGCGGGGTAGCCGATCTCAACCCGCATCAGAAAGCGGTCAAGCTGCGACTCGGGAATGGGGAACGTTCCGTGGTGCTCCACCGGATTTTGCGTGGCAATCACCATAAACGGATGGGGCAGCGGATGAACGCCGTTGTCCAGGGTCACTTGTGTTTCATTCATCGCCTCAAGCAGCGCGCTTTGGGTCTTGGGAGTGGTGCGATTGATCTCGTCCGCCAGCACGATGTTGGCGAAAATCGGCCCGGGCCGGAATTCAAACTGCTGCGTCTGGGGATTGAAGACGCTCACGCCGATCACGTCCGAGGGCAGCATGTCTGACGTGAACTGAATGCGCTGAAAGCTGCAACTGACGGAGCGCGCAAGCGCGCGGGCGAGCGTGGTCTTGCCAACGCCGGGCACGTCTTCGATCAGCAGATGGCCGCGCGCAAACAGCGCCACAAGCGCAAGCTGGATGACATCGTCCTTGCCCCGGATCGCCGTGCCCAGGGCAGCCCGCAAGCGGGCCAGCAGGCGACGCGTGAATGCCGGTCCGGGTTCCGTATTGATTTTAGCAATAGTCGCCATCGCTTGATCTACGCGCCGTTCTCTGGACCAGCCGCTCAAAATCTGATATTTTCTAACTGGCAGCGCCGCTGTTCCCTCTTGGAGTTGCCAAGGTTTACCAGCCGGCCGGGCGATTAACTCAGCGGTAGAGTGCTATCCTCACACGGTAGAAGTCACAGGTTCGAATCCTGTATCGCCCACCATCGCTTATCCGCGTGGCATTCCCAAGCCGAGTATATCGGCAGTTCCCCGGCCCTACAAGAACGCCGCAATGTTGCACGTGAAACATTGCGCGCCCATTATTATACAGAGTGCCACAAGTCAACGACGGGCATTAGCTGTCG
>JBOGJY010000513.1:0-1554 GCA_050745325.1 Terriglobia bacterium | reverse complement strand
ATTTAGGAGGTTGCTGAAAAACCCTGCCAGCATGTCATTCTGAGGAGCTAAAGGCGACGAAGAATCCGGCAAGTGATTGATTTAATGCAAAGGCAGATTCTTCGCTGCGCTCAGAATGACAGTTCTCGCGGAGTTTTTCAGCAACCTGGGCGGTTGAGGTCAGGAAGCGAAAGCGGGTTATCGGCTTCCAATCCGATGCCGGCGCTGACCCGTGCCCGCCTGGCTAGCCCTAGACGGTCGGTCCTCTGGTGATGCGGGAAATTTTTCTGAAGTTATTGGGACGTATTGCTGAGTATCCGGCTTCGCCTCCGCCTTACTTTCATGTATTCACATCGTCTGGGTCGTGGAAAGGGATAGAGGGCGGCTCTCGTCTTTCTCACCTTCTTCCGGGAGCAATGAAATAATGAAAAAGGCTTAGCCGGACGTCGAAACAGACTACGTTGGGAAATTTCCGGACAACGACGGAAGGATGTTTCGGGACTATCCCCACCACAAGATTACCGTGCTCGGTCTTCGCATCTGCGATGCGGAAACGGACCGGCTTGTTCAGTGGGTCGGAGAAGAGATCTCCAAACCAAGGCTGCTCCAGGCGCTTGCCGGGGTCGAAATGCTTGTGACGTACAACGGCCGGTCCGTTCGGGACGCGAAAGGCCGCGTTGGATTCGATTTCCCGGTGATCGCGGCTCAACTCGACGTGGTGCTGGACAAAATGTTTCCTCATACGGACCTGGTGCTTCACTGCTGGCAGAAGGGCCTCTACGGAGGTCTGAAAAAGGTGGAGGACACGCTGGGACTGAAGCGCGCGCCTTGACCGGCAGGGATGGGGCATGGGCGATGACGACGTGGCGAAAGTATTGTGAGAGCCACAACCCGGAACTGCTGAAGGAACTGCTGGCTTACAACCGCGAAGACGTCGAGATGCTCGAGAAGCTGGCGCAGGCTTTGCGCGGCAGATGAGGCGCGCCGTGTGATGCTTCGCGCTCCGGTATCAGGTGGAAAACAGTGCCTACGCCAAGAAAAAGAGATAGCTCTCCAATCGTGATGAATGGCGGCCCCGTCCTTCAAAGACTACCGGGCTAAGACAAGGGAAGCCGACCACGCCAGAATCAGCCAATTCACCGTGCAGGAACTGCTCCGCATTTCGATTATCCAATTGTGGGCGGCGGCTGTCGGCGCCCATCATGGGCGCATCAAAGGTGTGCGCGTCGCAGTGCACGAGCCTTGGGAAGACGAACGACGCCGCTTGGCGGAGGCTCTCCCCCCTGCGCCAATATAGCTGAGACACTTCCCGTGTCGTTAATTACTGAGCAGGTGACCGAGCGTGTCTTTTTTTGACTTTGAGACAGGCTTGATTGCTTTCGCGGGGATTCGTTTCGAGCGGGATTCGCCGGATTATGCGCAATCCATAGCGCTCGATCCCATAGATATTCTGCGGGTTATTTGTAAGCAAGTGAATTTTTCGAACTCCGAGCTGCGCCAGGATCTGCGCTCCCACGGAGTAATCCCTCATATCGGCGGGAAGCCCCAGCCGCTCGTTTGCCTGGACCGTGTCGA